>CAMDHY010000003.1 GCA_945898215.1 Pseudoxanthobacter soli DSM 19599
CGCCGCCCTCGAGGGCGAAGACGACGTGGTCGTGGGCGGCATCCTTCGAGCGCGCCATCGCGAACACGCCGGGCGTCTCGCCCTCGTGCACGTCCGCGCCGGCATGGATGCGGAAGGAGCCGGACATGCCGAGGTGCATGATCGCCACCTCCGGCCCGTCGGTGCGCAGGAGGAGATATTTGGCGCGGCGGTCGACGCTCTCGATGCGCCGGCCGGTCAGGCGCTCGGCGAAGCGCTCCGGCAGCGGGAAGCGCAGGTCCGGCCGGTTCAAGGTGACGGCGACGAGCCGGCGGCCGGCCATCGCCGGCTCGAGGCCGCGCCGCACCGTCTCGACCTCGGGGAGTTCTGGCATCGGATGTCCGTGAGGCCGGGCGCGACGACGCGCGCGGGGGCCGGACGATAGCGTGGGCGGACGGCCTTCGCTATGGTCCGCCCGGCCGGCCGAACCATATGTGGCGGCAGCGCGAGCCGCGAGGAGCAAGATGCCGACGAACCGAGAAGCCGAGGGCGAGACCGTCGACTACGGCTTCCGCACGGTGCCGCTCGCCGAGAAGCAGCGCCTCGTCGACGACGTCTTCGCGAGCGTCGCCAAGCGCTATGACCTGATGAACGACCTGATGTCCGGCGGCCTGCACCGGCTGTGGAAGGACGGGCTCGTGTCCTGGCTCGCCCCGCCGCGCTCCGGCAAGCGGCCGTGGTCGGTGATCGACGTCGCCGGCGGCACCGGCGACGTGGCGACGCGCATCGTCGAGCGCTCCGGCGGCCACGCCAGGGCGACGGTGGCCGACATCAACGGCGAGATGCTGGCGGTCGGGCGAGAGCGCGCCGCCAAGAACCAGCTGCCGATCGCCTTCGTCGAAGCGAACGCCGAGGCGCTGCCGTATCCCGACGCCTCCTTCGATGCCTATACGATCGCCTTCGGCATCCGCAACGTGCCCCGCCGCGAGGTGGCGCTCGCCGAGGCGTTCCGCGTGCTGAAGCCGGGTGGCCGCTTCCTCTGCCTCGAGTTTTCGGCCGTCGACGTGCCGATGCTCGACCGCGTCTACGACGCCTACTCGTTCCGGGTGATCCCGTGGCTCGGCGAGCGCGTCGCCGGCGACGCCGAGTCCTACCGCTATCTGGTCGAATCGATCCGCGAGTTTCCCAATCCGGCCCGCTTCGCGGCGATGGTGACGCGCGCCGGCTTCTCGCGCGTCGACCACCGGCTCTATTCGGGCGGCATCGCCGCACTCCACTCCGGCTACAAGCTGTGATGCGCGGCGCCGTCTGATGGGCCGCGTCATCGTTCCGCTCGCCCGTCTCGCCCATGCCGGCTGGGTCATGGCCCGCGAGGGCGTGTTCGCGCTGGTCCCGACCGTCGACCTGCCGGCCCCGGCGCGCCTCGGCCTGGCGCTCGCCCGCTCCATCGAGCGCCGCTCGGACACCGACGCCGCCGGCCGGCTCACCGCCGCCTTCAACCGGCTCGGCCCGTCCTACGTGAAGCTCGGCCAGTTCCTGGCGACGCGGGCCGACGTCGTCGGCCGCGAGGCCGCGGCCGATCTGGCGCGCCTGCAGGACCAGGTGCCGGCGGCACCGGAGGAGGCGGCCCGCGCCGCCGTCGCCGAGGCGCTCGGCAAGCCGGTCGACGAGATGTTCGTGTCGTTCGGCCCGGCGGTGGCCGCCGCCTCGATCGCGCAGGTCCACAAGGCGGTGGTGCGCGATGCCGACGGCAGCGAGCACCCCGTCGCGGTGAAGGTGCTGAAGCCGGGTGTCGCCCGGCGGTTCGCCCGTGATCTCGAGAGCTTCTATCTGGCGGCGCGGCTGATCGAGCGCTTCTCGCCCTCGGCGCGGCGGCTCCGGCCGATCGCCGTGGTCGATACGCTCGCCCGCTCGGTCGTGCTCGAGATGGACCTCCGGCTCGAGGCCGCCGCGCTCTCGGAGATGGCCGAGAATACGCAGAACGACCCCGGCTTCCGCCTGCCCGTCGTCGACTGGCGCCACACCGCCAAGTCGGTGCTGACGATGGAGTGGATCGACGGCATCAAGCTCTCGGAGGTGGAGCGTCTGCGCGAGGCCGGCCACGACCTCGTGGCGCTGTCGGAGACGATCATCCAGTCGTTCCTGCGCCACGCCATGCGCGACGGCTTCTTTCACGCCGACATGCACCAGGGAAACCTGTTCGTCGTCGCCGACGGCACGCTGGTGGCGGTCGACCTCGGCATCATGGGCCGCCTCGACGCCGCCGAGCGGCGCTTCCTGGCGGAAATCCTCTACGGATTCATCCGGCGGGACTACCGGCGCGTCGCCGAGGTGCACTTCGAGGCTGGCTACGTGCCGGCGGGCCAGGACGTCGAGGTGTTCGCCCAGGCGCTCAGGGCGATCGGCGAGCCGATCCGCGGCCAGACGGCGGCCGACATCTCGATGGCGCGGCTGCTCACCCAGCTGCTCGAGGTCACCGAGATGTTCGCCATGCGGACGCAGCCGCGGCTGATCCTCTTGCAGAAGACGATGGTGGTGGTGGAGGGCGTCGCCCGCACCCTCGACCCGCAGCTCGATATCTGGCGGACCGCTGAGCCGGTGGTGTCGTCGTGGATCGCCGGCAATCTCGGCCCGGCCGGCCGGCTCGCCTCGGCGGCCGGCGGCCTCGGCAGCCTACTCCGCCTCGCCGGCGATCTGCCGGCTCTCGCGACCCGGGCTGAGGCGATGTCGGCGGGCTTCGCGCGCATGGCCGAGACCGGCCTCGACCTGTCGGAGGACTCGGTCCGCCGCGTCGCCGCCGCGCGCCGCGACTGGACGCTGCGCCTGCCGCTCTGGATCGGCGCCGGCGCGCTGGTGGCGATCGCGCTCTCCCTGCTCTGACACCGTCTCGACGCAACCACCGTCTTCCGGGCGCGTTTGCCGGGGGAGCCTAGCGCTCCGCCCGCATGGTGCAGGTGGAGCGCGCATCGTCTTTCGAGAAGGGAGATCGACCTCATGCGCGTGATCCTGTCCGCGGCGGTCGTCCTCGGCCTCGCCGCCGTTCCCGCCTTTGGCCAATCCGACACTGGCATCCGGCAGCCGTACGTCCAGTCGGAACCCGGAGTCCCGGAACCCGCAGTCCCGCAGCCGGGGCTTCCGGCAATCCCGCCGATCCCGACGGAGCCGGTGGTCGAGACGAAGCCGGATGGGCCGAACGCCGGCCTGGTCACGGAGGTCGCCGACCGCGCCGAGATGATGATTGGCAAGCCCCTGGCGGCCGAGAACGGCGAGGATGTGGGAACGGTGGTTGGGGTCGTGCGGGATTCGAACGGCAAGGTTCGGGAGATCCACGCCGACATCGGCGGCGGCCTGTTTGGTTTCGGGGCGCAGCGCATCGCCATCGAGCCCGGGACGGTGACCGTCACGCCCGATGGAGAGAAGCTCCTCGCCCGCATCAGCGCCGAAGCTCTGCGCGAGCGCACCGACAACTGAGGCCGACGGAGTTCCGTCGCGTCGTCAGCTTGCGATCGTGCCGACGGCGGCGGTGAGGCGTTCGAGGTCCTGCGGGCGCGACAGGCTATGATCGCCGTCCTTGACGAGCGTCAGCACGACGTCGTCGGTGGCGAGGCGGCTCACCGTTTCCACGGCGTGCCCCCACGGCACGTCGACGTCGCGCACACCCTGCAGGATATGGACGGGACAGCCGACGTCGATGGGCCTATCGAGCAGCAGGTGCGCCCGCGATTCCTCCAGCAGGGTGCGGGTGATCGGGTACGGGTCGCCGTACGCCGAAGGACGGTGATAGACGCCGTCGCGGGCGAGCGCCGCCCAGGCCTCGGCCGAGAAGGCCGGCTCCATCAGCCGCGCCGTGAAGTCCGCCGCCGGCGCCACCAGCACGAGGCCGGCGACGGCCCGCTCGGCTCTCAGCTTCTGCGCGAGCAACAGCGCGATCCAGCCGCCGAGCGACGAGCCGACGAGCACCACGGGCTTGCGGCAGACGCGCGCCGCCACCGCTTCCGCCTCCTCCAGCCAGCGGCCGATGGTGCCGTCCTCGAAGCGCCCGCCGGAGCGGCCGTGGCCGGAATAGTCGAAGCGCACCACGGCGCGTCCCGTCGCGGCCCCCCAGGCGTCGAGCGCGGTCGCCTTCGAGCCCGACATGTCGGAGCGGAAGCCGATCAGGAACACGACGTCGGGCCCGGTCCCCTCCCGGCGCAGCACCGCGATGTCGCGCGCCTCTGCGCCGATGCCGACGGTCAGGGTTTGCAGCGTCGCCTCGTCCATCCTAAGAGCCATCCTCTGCCGCCGCCCGCGGTTCGCCCTTGGCGTCGCCGGCGGTGATCGCATGCCGACGCGCGCCCGCAAAGCGCCGCGACACACCCGCGAGGCCCCGTTGCGTTCGCCGCCCCGCCTGACCGTGCTGCAGATCCTGCCGAGCCTCGAGACGGGCGGCGCGGAGCGCACCGCCGTCGACGTCGCAGCGGCGCTGGTGGCGGCCGGCCACCGCGCGATCGTCGCGAGCGAGGGCGGTCGCATGGTCGGCGAGCTCACGGCGGCCGGGGCGGAACACCTCGCCTTCCCCGCGGCGACGAAGAACCCGCTCGCCATGGCGCTGAACATCGGCCGCCTCGCCGCCATCGTCCAGCGCGAGGGCGTCGATCTCGTCCACGCCCGCTCGCGGGCGCCGGCCTGGGTGGCGCTCGCTGCGGCGCGCCGCACGCGCGTGCCTTTCGTCACCACCTATCACGGCGCCTACCGCGCCGGCTCGCGGCCGAAGGCCTTCTACAATTCCGTGATGGCGCGCGGCGACGCGGTGATCGCCAATTCCGCCTGGACGGCCGGCGAGATCGCCGCCCGCTACCCCTTCGCGGCGTCCCGCATCGTCACCATCGCCCGCGGCAGCGACCTCTCGGCCTTCGCGCCGGGGTCTGTGTCGGCGGAGCGGCGGGCTGCGGTGGCGGCGCAGTTCGGCCTCGCTCAGGGCGACGGGCGCCCGGTGATCCTGCACCTCGCCCGCCTCACCGGCTGGAAGGGCCAGCGCGTGCTGATCGACGCAGCGGCCGTGCTCGCCGCCGAAGGCCGCGATCTCGTCACGATCCTCGCCGGCGACGCCCAGGGCCGCGACGGCTACGCCGACGACCTCCGCCGACGCATCACCGCCGCGGGGCTCGAGGACCGGGTCCGCCTCGTCGGCCACTGCGACGACGTTCCGGCGGCGCTTTCGCTCGCCACCGTCGCGGTGGTGCCGTCCACCGAGCCGGAGGCCTTCGGGCGGGCGGCGGTGGAGGCGCAGGCGGCGGGCGTACCTGTCGTGGCGAGCGACCTCGGCGCCGCCGCCGAGACGGTGCTCGCCCCGCCGACGACGCCGGTGGACCGGCGCACCGGCTGGCGCGTGCCGCCGGGGGACGCCGCGGCCTTGGCACGGGCGGTGGCCGACGCGCTGGTGCTCGACCCGGCCGGAAGGCTGGCGCTCGCCAACCGTGCCCGCGCCCACGTCGCCCGCGCCTACGGCGTGGCGACGATGACGGCGGCGACGCTCGCCGTCTACGAGCGTGTACTGGCGAGCCGCCCCGGCTGAGCGCTGCCGCCGCCGGTTGAGCGCCACGGCCCTCTCCCGCATCGCGGTCCGTGATCACGTTTGCGCGGGTTCGGCGCGCCGCCGGCCGCCGGAGGGCGTCCGGACTTGCGGTGTCGTGCACCTTTTGTTGTATTGCGCGCCCGCCGATGCGATATGGTTCCGGGTCGGACCCGATCGTGCCGGGGTGGCCTTTCGACCGATGCGGATCCGTGTTGCCCCGGAGGGGCCGGGTTCGCCGCAACACCTGTCGCCAACGATCGAGGAGTCTCGACCATTCGTCGTCCGTTCCGTGCGCCGCCCACCGTCAAGGACGGGCCGCGCGTCAACCGCGAGATCCGTGTTCCGGAAGTTCAGCTGATCGACGCCGAAGGCGCCAACCTCGGCGTCGTCGCGATGCCCGAGGCTTTGGCACTGGCCGAGGCCGCCGGGCTCGACCTCGTCGAGATCGCCCCCAATTCCGAGCCGCCCGTCTGCAAGATTCTCGACTTCGGTAAATTCAAGTACCAGTCGCAGAAGAAGGCGTCTGAGGCTCGCAAGAAGCAGAAGACCGTCGAAGTCAAAGAAATCAAGATGCGTCCGAACATCGACACCCACGATTATGAGGTGAAGATGCGGGCCATGCTGCGCTTCTTTGAAGAAGGCGACAAGGTCAAGGTGACGCTGCGGTTCCGCGGGCGCGAAATGGCGCATCAGGACCTCGGCGTGAAGCTCCTCGACCAGGTGCGCGCCGAGACGGTCGAGATCGCCAAGGTGGAATCCGAGCCCAAGCTCGAAGGCCGCCAGATGGTCATGGTGCTGGCGCCGCGCTGAGCGCGGCGTCGTGGCATCCGATCCCGACGAACCGCCGCGCCGCGGCGGCCCCGCGGCCGCCTAGATCGGATTGCGCCACCGGAGCTCGGCCAGCAGCCCGTTCGACAGCACGGCCGACACCGGTGACACCTTGAGCCCGGCGGCGGCGACGAGCCCGGCGACCCAGTGGTTGCAGGTGGCGAAGACGCTGTAGCGCCCGGTCGCCCGGAAGAACAGGCTCGGCCCGTAGAGGCCGGGGCCGAGGGGTTCCGGCTGCCCGGCGCCGTCGAGCGCGAAGGCCCCCGCCAGCCGCCCGGCGAGCGCGTCGAAGCCGTCCGCCGACAGCCGCAGGCTCTGGACGTCGGATGCGGGGAAGCTCTCCGCGGGTCCGGCAGCGAGCCCGACGACGTGCAGCACGCTGCCGCCGTTGCCGCCGGACAGTGCGGTGACCGCCATCGCCACGGTGACGTCGGAGAGGCGCGGGGCGAAGCGGTAGAAGTCGCTGTCGCCCCAGCCGATCTTGATGAAGGGATAGGCGCCGAAGCGTGCCGCCAGCGCCGAGAGGGCCGGCAGGCCGCGCTCCGCGCCGGCGCGGGCGACGTCGGCGGTGCGGAGCACGAGGCCCGCATGGTAGCCGTGATCGACGAGGGCGAGGCCGACGGTGGCGGCGCCCGGTGCCGGCGGATAGAGCCGCGGGTCGCCGGTGCCCGCGGTCGCGACGGCGAACAGCGCGAGCGCCAGCGAAGCCGCCGCCACGGCCGCGACCGCGACGGCCGCGAGCCTCACGACCCATCTGCTGATGGTGACGAACGCGGCCCGCACCCTCGGCTCCGTCAGTCTCGTTTCGACGGCTCTGTCGACTGCGATTGCGCCGCTCTCGTGGCGGCGGCCGCTCCGCTGCGGCGCTGGTGCGGCCTGCGGAAGCACGTGCAATTGCTCCGCGAACCGGCTAACCACGATGGCCGCGCCGCACACCCCGTCGAGGGTCGGTCGCGGTGGCCGGCGGCCTCGGTCGAGGGCGCCGCAGGGGCTGGACACGGAGAGATCGCCGATGCTGTTCGTCGCCGTCTGCTCGGACAAGCCGGGCATGCTGGACACCCGCGTGTCGAACCGACCGACGCACGTCGCCTGGATGGAGAGCACCGGCGGTGGCGTGAAGCTCGCCGGCCCGTTCCTCGATGACGCCGGCCAGAACCCCATCGGCTCGATGCTGATCGTCGAGGCGGACGACCTCGCCGCGGCGAAGGCGATGCTCGCCGAGGACCCCTACGCCAAGCTTGGCATCTTCGCCTCCGTCGACGTGAAGCCCTGGCGGGTCGGCATCGGCAAGCTCGGCTGACGACGGAGCCTCTCCCGGGCGGCTGTCGCTGCGGGAACCCCGTGCAAAGCCGGCCGGAACCGGCTAACCACGGGGGCCGCAAAAGCGTGCGCAGACCGTGGGCGACATCGCCGTCGCCCGGAACGGTGCGCCCAGGGATGGAAACGGAGACATCGATGCTGTTTGTCGCCATCTGCCTCGACAAGCCGGACATGCACGAGACGCGGGCTTCCACCCGTCCGGCACGCGACGCCTGGCTGAAGGGCCACGGCGATGCGCTCAAGCTCACCGGACCCTTTCTCGACCCCACCGGCCAGAAGCCGGTCGGCTCCCTGCTCATCGTCGAAGCGGCCGATCTCGACGCCGCCAAGACGATGCTCGCCGGGGATCCCTACGAAGAGGTCGGCATGTTCGCGTCCATCGACGTGAAGCCGTGGCGGGTCGGCATCGGCAAGCTTGGCTGACGGCGAGGGGGGCGGGGTGGCGCACTGGCTCTACAAGTCCGAGCCGTCGGTCTGGTCGTGGGACGACCAGGTGAAGGCCGGCGCCGAGGGGACGCACTGGGACGGCGTGCGCAACCACGCCGCCAAGCTCAACCTGATGGCGATGAAGACGGGCGAGCGCGGCTTCTTCTACCACTCCAACGAGGGCAAGGAGATCGTCGGCATCGTCGAGGTGATCAGCGAGGCCTATCCCGATCCCAAGGACGAGAAGGGCGTGTTCGTGATGGTCGACCTCAAGGCCGTGAAGCCGCTGAAGCGGCCGGTGAGCCTCGAGGTGATCAAGACGGAGCCGCGCCTGAAGGAGATGGCGCTGATCAAGTTCTCGCGCCTCTCGGTCCAGCCCGTCACCGACGCCGAGTGGGCGATCGTCTGCGAGATGGGCGGCATCGCCCCGTGAGCGGGGCGGCGCCGACCGACCGCGCCGTCTTCGTCCGCGACAACACCCGCGTTCTGGCCCCCCCGCACGTCCCGGAACTCCGCCTGCACCTCGCCGACGAGGCGACGGCGCTGTGGGAGAAGACCGAGGAAGAACTCGGCGCCATGGGCCTGCCGCCGCCCTACTGGGCGTTCGCCTGGGCCGGCGGCCAGGCACTGGCGCGCTACGTCCTCGACAATCCCGGGATCGTGGCAGGGCGCTCGGTGCTCGATTTCGCCGCGGGCTCCGGCATCGTCGGCATCGCCGCGATGCGGGTGGGGGCCGCCTCCGCCGTCTCCACCGAGATCGACGGCTTCGCCCTCGCCGCCATTACGGCGAATGCCGCCCTCAACGGCGTCACCGTCACCGCCCGCGACGAGGATACGACGGCCGAGCCCGCCGGCCGCTTCGACGTCGTGCTGTGCGGCGACGTCTTCTACGAGAAGCCGATGGCCGAGAAGGTGCTGGCCTGGCTCGACCGCGAGCGGGTGGCCGGCGCCACCGTGCTCGTCGGCGATCCCGGCCGCTCCTACCTGCCGAAGGAGCGCCTCGAGGCCGTCGCCGAGTACCGCGTGCCGGTGACGCGGGCGCTCGAGGATTCCGAGATCAAGGTGACGCGAGTCTGGCGCTTCGCCGCCTGAGCCGCCCTCAGTAGAGCCGGCCGCCGATCGGCACGTCGAGATCCGGGCGCACCAGCACGACGGCGCCGTTCTCGTCGGGGACGCCGAGCGTCAGCACCTCCGACATGAACTTGCCGATCTGCCGCGGCGGGAAGTTCACCACCGCCATCACGCGGCGCCCGACGAGCTCCTCCGGCGTGTAGTGCACGGTGATCTGCGCCGAGGATTTCTTCACGCCGATCTCCGGCCCGAAGTCGATGTCGAGCTTGTAGGCGGGCTTGCGCGCCTCCGGGAACGGATGCACGCCGATGACGACGCCGACGCGCACGTCGACCTTCAGGAAATCGTCGAAGGTGATGGGCGCGGCGGGGGCGGAATCGGACATGGGCGCGGCTCGCAGCGATCGTCGGAGCGCGCGACGCTATCTTCCGGCGGGGCCGCTGCCAACACGTGTCACCGCTGGATGGGCGGCTGGCGACTGCGGACCGCCGAAAGCTGTCCATTGCCACGGCCACGGCCTGCGACGCTCAGCGGCCTCTCCGCTGGCGCAACGCGAAGGTCGTCAACTGGACGAGGCAGGGGTTCGCCGGTGGTTTCGAGCTCTTGCCACGCCGCGGGACCGCTTTCGGATCGAAGCGCGGGTCCCAGTCGCGCCCGACGACGAGCCGCATGAAGAGCCGCGGGATCGGCGGGACCTGCGTTGGCTGCTGCATGATCTTGACCTCCCCCGGCTGTTGGAAGCGACGTCGACCCGCCCCGGACTTCCGCAGCCGGGGCGGGACCATTCTGCTCTCAGAAGCAGTCCTTGCAGGACGAGTAGGCGGAGCCGAGGCAGGCTATACACCCAGCCGTTCCGATGCCCGACGCGCATGCGGTGGCGCAACTGATGACCTTGCCGCCGCATTCCAATCAGTTGCATCCGCTCTGTTGCGCAGCATCCTCACGGAAGGCGTAGGCTGTTCCGCGGGACACCGGGGCCGCTTGGACAGGACTTCTCATCTTCTAACCTCCTCTTTCCCGTGATGGTGCTGGCGTGGCCGACGTCAGCACTGGCCGATGTTCGGGACGCAAACACCGGCACACCGGCCAGCGAACGGTATGCAGGCGCCGACGCAGCACTGTCCCGGCCCGCAGCAATCGGACTGGACTGCCCCGGAATCCGAAACGATGCGGACGTTCCGGCGAGGCGATGGCTTGGCCTGAATGGGGGATCTCATGCTCGTTCCTCCTCGCTCAGATGCCGGCCACCACGGCCGGCGATCGAACTCTCTGCCTCGGCACGGGCACGGCTCACAGGCCGGTCAGTGGCGCGTTCCACTCGCGTGTGCGGCCCACCGTGACCGGAAGCACCTCACTGACGTCGACGGTGCAGCGATAGAAGCGGCCGGCTCGCCGGTCGTTCTCGGGGTCGAACATCACCAGCTGGACGTCCCAGCAATCCGAGTCCGGCCGGCAGATCGGGCTCTTGCGGACGTCGATCCGGTAGAGCTCGAGCTTTCGGCGCGCGGCGTCGGCGAAGGCGGCAGCCGCCTGGTAGGCGTTGGTGGCGGCGAAGTTGAGGGCGCGGTCCTCCGGGCTCAGCCCGAAGTTCCTGAGCTCGTCGTAGACGCGGCTCAGGAAGTTGAAGAACGTGCCATCGGGGATGTCGTCCGTTCCAGGCACCGCGGCGGCGCAGGTGTCGGCGCTGTCGAGCAGGATCTGGCGGATGTCGACCGGGTCGATGTCGTAGCCGCGGCGGCGCGCTTCGGAGAGCAGGCGCGCCGCGACGCCCGTCACCACGGCCGCGGCATAGCTCGTCCCCGTTTCGCGCCGGTCGGCATTGCCTTCGTCCCAGCCGAGTTCGAGATCCACACCGGGCGCGAGGATGCCGTTGCGGCCATAGGCGGCGCCCCAGTTGCTCGCCGCGTGTGGCCGGCCGGCGTCGTCCATGGCGCCGACCGCCAGCACCGTCGGCGCGGCGGCCGGCACGTGCAGGCAGGCGCAGCCATCGTTTCCGGCGGCGGCGACGACGAGAATGCGGCGCCGCTGGCAGAGCTCCAGCGCGGCCTCCAGGTGCTCGCCGGCTTCCGTGGTCGAGGAGCGCTGCCCGGCGCTGACGTTGACGATCGCGACGCCGCGCTCCGCTGCCATCTGCAGCGCCCGCGCGATGTCCATCTGCAAGGCGCGGGGAGGCGCGATCGGTGCCGAGGGCGCCGACGCGAAGAAGATCGGCAGGGCGAGGCCGGCGCAGCCGCTGGCGAGGCCGTGGCGCGCCGAAGATCAGCCGACAGATCGCCGTGGCGTGCCGGTCCGGCAACACCGCGATGTCCGGAAGCATGGTGGTCTCGACCGTGATGGTGGCGCCGGCGAGATCCGGGTCCGCCAGGTCCGGCATCCCGTCGACGACGGCGACAAGCACGCCCGGGTCTGCTGGTCCCCGCCGGTCGAGGCCCGCGAGATGCGGTAACGCGGATGACCCCATGTGCCCTCGGAGCGCCCGAAGGCGGCCGCCCCCTGAGGGCGGGATGATGCCCTCGGAGGAAAATCTACCGGCAACAATGCAATCTAAGAAAGAGAAAACGACTCACTACAATCAAAACGGTTCTTCGCCGGCCCCACCCCACGGGGCAGCAGTGGGGCCGATCCCTCCCTGGCCATGGCTTCGCACCTGCGGCAGGCCGGCCTGCCGCATAAGGATTCTGCGTCACGGCAGAGCGGAAGAGCATCCGGGCGGGAGCGCGGAGATTGCGTGGATGTGGTCGGAGGGCCGTGGACCGGCCGCCCCCCGACTTACACCGACTCGAGTTGCACCGACACGGCCCTACACCGCCCCGGTGTCCGCCGCAGCGGCGTCTGCGCCCGGGTCACGGGTGGACGAGCGCTCGCGGCGGGCGGCGCGGCCGCGCTCGCGCATCTTGTCGAGGAAGCTCACGACCCGGCAGCCGACCTTTTCGGCCCGCGCGAGCATCGCCTCGCCACGGGCGAGCGTCCGGTCGAGGGCCGCCATCGTGCGGCCGAGGCCGGGGTCGTCGTCGTCGAGCCAGACCGGCATGATCCGCGCCATCACCACGGCGAGGCCGGCGGCGCGCAGGCGCCCGAGCGGGCTCGAAGCCTCGATGCCCGCGGCGGCGAGCGTCCACGGCTGCGCCGACAGGCCGATGCCGGCGAGGCACGCGGCGAGGCCGGGGTCGCGACGGGCCGCCTTGGCGAGATTGCGGATCGCCGGCTTGTAGGGGGTGATGAGGTCGAGGCGGCGCATCACCACGTCGAGCAGGCGGTCGCGTGCCGGCTGTTCGGCGTCGCCGTCACCGAGGCCCTCGTCGCTGGCGCGGTCCTTCTCGGCCTCGTCGAGGAGCTTGGCATCGATGCGGGCGACGAAGTCGGCGAGGATCGCGCGCCGACCGGCATGGGCACCGCGCAGGGTGGCGAGGGGGACCTCCGCCCGGGCGGCGACGTCGGCGAGGGAGATCGTGTCCCACGCCCGTTCGCCGGCGAGCGCCATCAAGGCCTCGACGATGCGCTGACGCTGCTTCTCGGTCGCCATGGTGGCCTCCTTGCCTGTGCCCGCCCGAACTCTCCACTACAGAGCTAGGAACGCCCGGCGCCGCTGCAAGGCGCCCGCGACGTTCAGGCGCCGGCTGTGGGCGCTTGAGCGCCGGCGGCGCGATCAGCCGTCGGCGGAGAGCGCGCGCGAGCGTGCGGCGGCGGCGCGGATGGCGTCGTGGACGAGGCGCGGAATGCCGCGATCGACCATCAGCACGGCGAGCGCTGCGGCCGTCGTGCCGCCGGGGGAGGTGACGTTGCGCCGCAGCGTCGCCGGGTCGTGGCCGGAGCGGGCGAGCAGTTCGCCGGCGCCGGCGACGGTGTCGCGGGCAAGGCGGAAGGCGAGGTCGGGCGGCAGTCCCGCCTCCTCGCCGGCCGCCGCCATCGCCTCGGCGAGCAGGAACACATAGGCCGGGCCGGAGCCGGAGACGGCGGTGACGGCATCGATCAGCGCCTCGTCCTCCACCCATTCGACGCGGCCGACGGCCGCCATCAGGGCGGTGGCGGTGGCGCGCTGTTCCTGCCTCACGCCCTCGCCGGCGACGCAGACGGTGACGCCGCGGTGCACCTGCGCCGGCGTGTTCGGCATGGCGCGCACCACTGCGTTGGCGCGAAGGTCGCGCTCGAAGCGGGCGATCGGTGTGCCGGCGGCGATCGACACCACCAGCGTCTCGGCCGACAGCACGGCGGTGAGCGCCGGCAGCGCCGCGCCCATCGTCTGCGGCTTCACCGCCACGACGGCGACGCGGGGGGTGATGTCGGCGGGAACCGCGCTCTCGTGGCGGATGCCGTGGGTGCGCAGGAAGGCCTGCATGTCCGAGGCCGGCATCGGGTCGACGACGATCACGTCGGCCGGCGCGAGGCCGCCTTCGATCCAGCCCGCGAGGAGCGCGCCCCCCATCTTGCCGGCGCCGAGGAGCAGGAGGGGCGCAGCGTCCTTCAGCGACATCTTTCACTCCTGCACGGCTAAGCGGGCGGGTGGAAAAGCCGAAGGCCGAACCCGTCCGGGGTCCGGCCTTCGTCTTGCTGCAAGCCCTGCCGCCGGTGGGGCGACAGCGCGGACGGGCCTCTCGGGCCCCTGGTTCTCAGGCCTGGCCGGCGGTCTCGAAGAGCACCGTCTCCAGCGCCTCGCCGGCGCTCTTGCCGGCCCAGACGACGAACTGGAAGGCCTGGTAGTGCTGCTCGCAGGTCTCGAGCGCGTGCGCCAGCATACCCTCGATCTGGGCCGGCGAGGGCTCGAGGTCGCCGGCCAGCAGCAGCGACTGGCGGTACATGACGACGCCTTCCTCGTTCCAGAGGTCGAAATGGCCCATCAGCATGCGCTCGTTGACGAGGGCGAGCAGCCGGCAGATCTCGGTGCGGCGCGGCGGCGGCACCTTGAGGTCGAAGGCGCAGGCGAGGTGCAGAGCCTCGAAGCTGTCTAGCCAGGAGAACGACAGGTGGTAGTCGCTCATGTTGCCGGCAACCGAGATGGTGATCTCGTCGTCGCCGTCGCGCTCGAAGGTCCAGTCGTTCGTCATCGCCACCCGTTCGATCGCGTCGACGGGGTTGCTCTGCTGCTCGATCTCGAAGTCGATGAGTGACATGACCGTTCCTCTCGGTTGCGAGGAATGCGGGCGCGACACCGGGAGGGTGCGCCGCCCCCACACGTTACCGACCGGCCGGTCCGCCGGACGGAGCCAGGAAGCGCTCGGAGGCCGAAGCCTGCCAGGCCGACGCACGCAGCGTCCGCGAGCGCGAATCTCCGTTTGATCGAAGTCTAGCAGGTCGGCTGCGGGCGACGAGAGCCAAAGTGACGCCGCGGCAACCCGTTCCGGCCGCCGCGTCCGTCGCGGGCGACATCGGCCCCGTTCAGCCCGCCGGACCGTCCATCGGGCCCGGCGGCTCCTTCGCCGCCACCTCGAGCGCCGCGACGCGGCCCTCCAGCGCGGCGAGGGCGAGCTTCAGGGCGTCGGCCTCGGCGCGCGCCTTCGCCGCCATCTCCTTGACGGCCTCGTGCTCGTCGCGGTGGACGACGTCCATGTCGGAGAGGAAGCGCTCGGCCTGGGCGCGGAAGGCGGTCTCCGCCTCGCGGCGAACGCCCTGGGCGACGGCGGCGGCATCGGTCGCGAGCTTGGCGAACTCGTCGAGCAGGCGATTGTTGGTCTGGGTCATCGGCATGTCCTCCGGCCGGGCGCCGTCTCCGGCAGACTATGGGGACGGCATCCGACGTTCACAAGACGACCGGGAGCGGCCCTTCCGCCGCAGCCCGGTGCGGGGCGGCGGCCGGTCGGGCGATTGACCCGCCGCGGCCGGCCGGTGCAGGGTCCGGCCGCCCCCGGAGACGCCCCGACCGATGTTGTTCGTCCTGCCGTTTCCCGCCATCGACCCGGTGATCGTCGAGTTCGGGCCGTTCGCGCTGCGCTGGTACGCGCTCGCCTATGTCGCCGGCATCCTGCTCGGCTGGTGGTACATGCGGGCGCTGGTGCGCACCGAGCGGCTGTGGGCGCCCGGCCAGCCGCGCCCGAGCCTCGCCGATGTCGACGACGTCGTCCTGTGGGCGACGCTCGGCATCGTGCTCGGCGGCCGGCTCGGCTACGTGCTGTTCTACAACCCGCTGTACTTCCTGCAGAACCCGGCGGAGATCCTGGTCCTCTGGGAGGGCGGCATGTCCTTCCACGGCGGCTTCCTCGGCGTCGTCCTCGCCGTCTGGCTGTTCTCCTGGCGACGGCACGTGCCGCTCGGTTCGCTGTCGGACATCGTCGCCGTCTCGACGCCGTTCGGGCTGCTGTTCGGGCGGCTCGCGAACTTCGTCAACGGCGAGCTGTGGGGCCGGCCGACCGACGTGCCGTGGGCGTTCGTCTTCCCCCGCGCCGGGCCGGAGCCGCGCCATCCGAGCCAGCTCTACGAGGCGGCGCTCGAGGGCCTCGTGCTCTTGCTCGTGCTGCGGCTGCTGACACACCGCTTCGGCATCCTGAAGCGCCCGTGGTTCGCCACCGGCGCCTTCGTCTGCGGTTACGGTCTCGCCCGCACCTTCGTCGAGTTCTTCCGCATGCCCGACGCCCACATCGGCTTCTTCGCCGGCTGGCTGACGATGGGCATGCTGCTGTCGGTGCCGATGATCGTCGTCGGCGCGGCCGCTATGGCGTGGGCGGCGCGGCGGCCGGTGGTGGCGGCCGGCACGGCGCCGTGAGCGGCGACACCCCGCTCGGCCGCCGCCTCGCCCGGCTGATCGCCGAGGCGGGGCCGATCACGGTGGCCGACTACATGGCCCACTGCCTCGGCGACCCCGAGCACGGCTACTACCTCGCCCGCGAGCCGTTCGGACCCGGAGGCGACTTCGTCACTGCGCCGGAGATCTCGCAGATGTTCGGCGAACTCCTCGGCGCCTGGATCGCCGAGGCCTGGCACGCCGCTGGCCGCCCGGCGGCGGTGCGCCTCGTCGAAATCGGCCCCGGCCGCGGCACGCTCGCCAGCGACATGCTGCGGACGCTGCGGCTGGTGCCCGAGCTAGTCGAGGCCGCGACGCTCCACCTCGTCGAGACGAGCCCGCGGCTGCGGGGCCTGCAGGCCGAGACGCTGGTCACCACTCCGGTCGCGGCGCACTGGCACGACCGGCTCGACGACGTGCCGGCGGGCTTCACGCTCGCGGTGGCCAACGAGTTCTTCGACGCCCTGCCGGTGCGCCAGTTCGTCCGCACAGATGCCGCGTGGCAGGAGCGCGTCGTCGGGCTCGATGCCGACGGCCGCCTCGCCTTCGGCCTCGGCCCGGGGGCTCTCGCCACCTGCGAACTGCCGCCACGGCTGCGCGAGGCGCCCGCGGGGTCGATCCTCGAGGTGTCGCCGGCCTCGATCGCGGTGATGCAGACGCTCGCCGGACGCATCGCCCGCGATGGCGGCGCCGCACTCGTCATCGACTACGGCCACGCCGAGACCGGCCTCGGCGAGACGCTGCAGGCGGTCGCCCGCCACGCCTACACCGATCCGCTCGCCGCCCCGGGCGAAGCCGATCTCACCGCCCACGTCGACTTCGCCGCGCTGGCGCGGGCGGCGCGCTCCGCCGGTGCCGTGGCGCACGGGCCGATCGGCCAGGGGGCGTTCCTGTCGGCCCTCGGCCTCGCACAGCGCGCCGCCCGGCTCTCCCGCGACGCCGATGCGGCAACCCGCGCGGCCATCGCCGCCGCGGCCGACCGCCTCGCGTCGACAGACCAGATGGGCACGCTGTTCAAGGTGCTGGCGGTGACGCCGCAGGGCGCCGCACCGCCGCGCCCGTTCGCGGTTTGACAGTGCCGCCGGCGCCACCCACCTTCGACGGACCCGCCGAATCCCTCGGCCCGCGCTTTCTCCGACAGGTTTCCGGACGCCGATGATCCGTGCCCCCGCTTTCGACGCGATGCCCGCCGTCCGCCACGCCTTCTTCACCCGCGAGGGCGGCGTCTCCGACGGGGTCTATGCGAGCCTCAATGTCGGGCTCGGCTCGTCGGACCGGCCGGAGAACGTCCACGAGAACCGCGCCCGCGTCGCCCGCGCCCTCGGTGTCGCGCCGTCGGCGCTGGCGCTGCCCTACCAGGTGCACTCGCCGGACGCGGTGGTGGTGAAGGCGCCGTGGGGCGAGGGCGAGCGGCCGCGCGTCGACGCCGTCGTCACCGACGTGCCGGGCCTCGCCATGGCGGTGACCACCGCCGACTGCACGCCGGTACTGTTCGCCGACCCGGTCGCCGGCGTCGTCGGTGCGGCCCACGCCGGCTGGCGCGGCGCCCTGCGCGGCGTGCTCGAATCGACTATCGCGGCGATGGAAGGCCTCGGCGCCGGGCGCGCGCGCATCGTCGCCGTCATCGGCCCGACGATCTCCGCCGACGCCTACGAGGTCGGGCCGGAGTTCGTCGCCCGCTTTCTCGAGGAGGACGCCGACAGCGCCCCGTTCTTCGTGCGGGCCGAGCGGGTGGGCCATTCGATGTTCGACCTGCCCGGCTACGTGGCGATGCGGCTCGGGAAGGCCGGTCTCGGCGGGGTCGAGGATCTCGGCCTCTGCACCTATCACGACGAGGCGCGGTTCTTCTCCTATCGCCGCATGACGCACCGCGGCGAGCCGGACTATGGCCGGCTGGTGGCCGCCATCGCGCTTACGCGGTAGCCGCCATCAGCCGCCGAGCACTCGCTCCATGAAGAGGAGGTCGAGCCAGCGGCCAAACTTGCGGCCGACCTGATGCAGCACACCAGCGCGGACGAAGCCGAGTGATTCGTGCAGACGGATCGATGCCGTGTTCTCCGCCTCGATGCCGCCGACCATCACGTGCACGCCGGCCCGCTCCGCTGCGGTGACCGTCGCCGCCAGTAGCAGCCGCCCGAGGCCGGCGCCTCGCCGTGCCGCGTCGACATAGACCGAGTGCTCAACGGTGTGCCGGTAGCCGTCAAAGGCGCGGAAGTCGCCGTAGGATGCGTAGCCGGCGACGCAGCCGTCCCACTCCGCGACCAACACCGGAAAGCCGCGCCGCGTCCGTTCGGCGAACCAGACGCGGCGATTGTCGAGATCGACCGGCGTCTCGTTCCAGATCGCCGTCGTATGCAGGACGGCGTCGTTATAGATCGCCACGATGGCGGCGAGGTCCGCTTCTGTGGCGGGTCGGACTGTGGGCATCGCAGCGGCTCCGATGATCCATGCGGACGTCGACTCTTGCGCGGCATCGATCGCTAAACACGCCGTTCGCAATTTCGTCACATTATGACCGTTGGATGACGCTTACGCGTCGGGGGCGCGTGCTGGAGCGAGGCCCTGTCGATGACGGCGAGACTGCTGGCGCGTGCCCCCGATTTCCGCGTCGATACGCTGACGCGCCGAAGGCTTGTTGTCCTGCTCACCGTGATTGCCGCGGCGGTCATGGTTTGCCTAGCGGTCGCCAGCCTCGCCGATGCCGATTTCGTTGCCATGTTCCAGGAGAATGGCCCCGTCGAGGCCGTTCAAGCCGCCCTCTACGGTCTTGCCGCACTCGCCTTCTTCGGCGCGGCGGCGGCGATGCAGGAGCGGTTGCACCGGCTCGCTTTCGTCGGCCTCGGCCTGTTCGTCGCCTCGCTGATGCTGCGCGAGCTCGACTTCACGCACTCCGATGCGCCGTCGCTGGTGCTCTTGTTCAACAGCCGCGGCACCATCGCGGTGATGATCCTCGTCTGGCTCGCCTTCGCCGCCTTGTCGTTGCGCGATCCCCTCGGCCTGATGGCGGCGGGCCTGCGGTGGGCGACCGGGCGCGGCGGCCGGCCCTTGCTGGTCGCGGCGGCGCTGCTCCTTCTCGGTTCGCTCTTCGACCACCATTACCTGCCGCTCGGCCGCACCATCGACCTCGTCGGCGAGGAGGTGCTCGAGCTCGTCGCGGCTGTGCTGGTGCTGGTGTCGGCCCTGGCGGCGATCCAGGTCTCCCGCGCCGCCACAGCGGCCTGACGCCGTCGCGCCGACACACCCCGACCTCGCGCCGCGCCGCCGCCGATCCTCATCGGGGTGCCGGCCGCACACGTCCTCCGCAGCGTGTCGCGCGGCGTTGCCGACCCCGACCCGATCGCCTAGGGTCCGGCCGCCTGCGAGGAGACCGCCGTGAGCCTGATCATCGAGGAGACGCCGCGCCCCGGCGTCGTCCTGCTCCGCCTCAACCGTCCCGATGCCCTGAACGCCCTCAACATGGAGATCCGGCGCGAGCTCGCCGACATCCTCGCCCGCCTCGTCGATGATCCCGCGGTCCGCGTCGTCGTCGTCACCGGCGACGACAAGGCGTTCGCAGCCGGGGCCGACATCAAGGCGATGGCCGAGGCCTCGCCGACGGAGATGCACCGGCGCGGCCTGCACCGGCTGTGGGCGGCGGTGGCGGAGTTCCGCAAGCCGATGATCGCCGCCGTCCGCGGCTTCGCCCTCGGCGGCGGCTGCGAGCTCGCGCTGCACGCCGACATCATCGTCGCCGGCAGAAGTGCCAAGTTCGGGCTGCCGGAGGTGCGGGTCGGCATCATGCCGGGCGCTGGTGGCACGCAGCGGCTGGTGCGCGCCGTCGGCAAGTACAAGGCGATGCGGATGCTGATGACCGGCGAGCCGATCGACGGCGAGACCGCCGAACGCTGGGGGCTCGCGAGCGAGGTCGTCGACGACGATGCCGTGCTCGAGCGCGCGCTCGCGATCGCCGAGCGCATCGCCGCCGGCCCGGCGGTGGCGCTCGAGCACATCAAGGAGACGGTGCTGCTCGGCGCCGACCTGCCCCTGCAGTCGGCCCTGGCGCTTGAGCGGCGGTCGTTCCAGCTCCTGTTCGACACCGACGACCAGCGCGAGGGCATGGCCGCCTTCATCGAGCGGCGCAAGCCGGCCTTCAAGGGCGAGTGAGGCAAGGTGAGTGACGCAACCGTGAGCGGGACGAGCCCGATGAGCGACAGCGGACCGGCCGTCATCGGCGTCGTCGGGGCCGGTGCGATGGGCGCCGGCATCGTGCAGTGGGCGGCCGAGGCCGGCCACACGGTGATCGCCTTCGACGCCCGCCCCGGCGCCGTGGCGGTGGCGAAGGAGAAGCTCGCCGACCTGTTCGACCGCATCGTCGCCAAGGGGCGGATGACGGCCGAGGCGGCCGGCGCGGCGCTCGCCCGCATCACCCCGGCCGAGACGCTCGCCGACTTCGCCCGCGCCGACGTGGTGATCGAGGCGATCGTCGAGGACCTCGAGGCGAAGCGCGCCCTCTTCCGCGACCTCGAGGAGATCGTGCGGCCCGACGCGGTCCTCGCCACCAACACCTCGTCCTTGTCGGTGACGGCGGTCGCCGCAGCCACCCGCCGGCCGGAGCGGGTCGCCGGGCTGCATTTCTTCAACCCCGTGCCGCTGATGAAGGTGGTCGAGGTGATCCCCGGCCTGCGCACCGCCCCCGCGGTGACGGAAACGCTCGCCGCCCTCGTCGCCGCCACCGGCCACCGGGCGGTGGTGTGCCGCGACACGCCGGGCTTCCTCGTCAACCACGCCGGCCGCGCCTTCTCCACCGAGGGGCTGAAGATCGTCCAGGACGGCATCGGCGAACCGGCCGACGTCGACCGGGTGATGACCGAGGCGGCGGGCTTCCGCATGGGCCCGTTCGAGCTCTTCGACTTGACCGGCCTCGACGTCTCGAACCGGGTGATGGACGAGATCTACGGCCAGTTCTACCAAGAGCCGCGCTACCGCCCGTCGCCGATCACCGGCCGCCGCGTCGCCGGCGGGCTGTTCGGCCGCAAGAGCGGCGAGGGCTTCTATCGCTACGACGACGGCCGCAAAGTCGCCCCCGCCGAGATCGCCCCGCCCGAGGGGCCGGCGCCCGTGGTCTGGGTCGGCGCCGTCGCCGCGGATGTCCGCGACACCCTCGTCGCGGCGCTCGCCGACGGGGGCACGACGATCTCCGCCGAGGCCACCGCACCCGCCGACGCTGCGATCGTCGTCACGCCGCTCGGCCTCGACACCACGCACGCCGCGCTCGCCGCCGGGCTCGACCCGCGGCGAACGGTGGCGCTCGACCCGCTGTTCCCGGCCGCCTTCGCGAGCGGCGGGCGGGTGACGCTGATGAAGAGCCCGGCGACGGATGCCGGCGTCGCGGACGGCGTGCATCGCGCGCTCCTCGCCGCCGGCCGCATGGTGACCCGCATCGCCGACAGCCCCGGATTCATTGCCCAGCGCATGCTGGCGATGGTGGTGGCGACGGCGTGCGAGATCGCCCAGCAGCAGATCGCCACGCCCGCCGACATCGACGCGGCCGTCCGGCTCGGCCTCGGCTATCCGCAGGGACCGCTCGCCCTCGGCGACGCCATCGGCCCGGCTCGCATCCTCGAAATCCTGTCGGCGATGCACACGTTGACCGGGGATCCGCGCTATCGTCCGCCGCTGTGGCTGCGCCGCCGGGCGGCGCTCGGGCTGTCACTGGCGACGCAAGACCGCTGACGGTTGCCGCTGACGGCTGCGGTTCTCCGGCGGCGGCGGTTGAAAGCGCCCTCGGCTTGACCAATGTCAAGGACAGGGCAGCGTCCGGTCCGGAAGGATCGGCGCCACCGGCCGCCTCGGCCCGCTCCCGGCCAACGGACCCCGGCGCGACTTTGGCCCCGGTCCCCTTGGGCCCAACGACAGGGATCACCCGCGCGATGTCAGAGCTGAAGAAGATCCGCCTCAATCTCGCCCGCACGCGCGAGTTCCCGAACGGCTCCAACCGGCACGGCTACGAGTTCGCCGCCCCGCTCGATGCAGAGGGCCACATCGACGTCGAGGGCTGGAAGCGGCTGCGCGCCAACTGCCGTGTCCGACGCTTCTGGGCCGACGAGCAGGAAGACCTCGGCCACCTCGTGCACCGGCCGGGCGGCAGCTGGGCCTTCCGCTACGACATCGCCGGCGACGAGGACGACGAGGCCGGCTACCGCCTCGGCGACCACGCCTTCGTGCCGGGCGAGTACGTCTCGATCCGCGACGAGGACGGCGACCTGCACACCTTCCAGGTCGTCACCGTCACGGAGCCCTGACCGCCATCGTTAGCCGGCATTCCTGTGGAATAGCCGGCTAGCGATCCACCCTCAGCTTGAGAATGCCGCCACCGCCCCGGCGCTCAATGCGCCATCAGCACCGGCACGGTCATCGTCTCCAGAATGTCCCGCGTCGTGCCGCCGAGCACGAACTGGCGGAAGCGGGAGTGCCCGTAGGCGCCCATCACCAGCATGTCGAAGCCCTCGTCGCTGACGACGTTAAGCATTGCGGCAGCGACGTCGCGCTCGACCGGGGGCACGCGGAGGATCGTCACCGACAGGCCGTGGCGGGCGAGGAAGAGGGCGAGGTCGGCGCCGGGCTCGCCGACGAAGCGGCTGCCGTCGTCGACGACGATCACCGATACGCTCTCGGCCGCCGCCAGGAACGGCATCGCCCCGCGGACGGAGCGGCCGGCCGGCCGGCCGCCGTCCCACGCGACCGCGATCTTCGCGCCGCGGTGCTGCCCGCTGGCGATGTAGGGCACCACCAGCGTCGGTGCCCCGGCCGAGAACAACAGCGTCTCGATGACGGCGCGACGATCCCCTTCCGGCCGCTCGGGATCTTCCTGACCGACGATGGCGACGTCGCAGAGCCGCGCGCGGGCGGCGAGCTCCTCGAACTCGCCCTCGCCGCCGTCGAAACGGGCCGCCTCGAATGCGACGCCGGCGGCGGACGCCATGGCATCGAACGCCTTCATCGCCTCCCGCGCCGGCTGCTCGGCGCTGGCGCGGATATCGGCGAGCACGCTCGCCGGAATGCCGCCGCCGACGACCGAGGGAGTCAGATAGTCGAACACCGGCACGAGGCCGGTAAGGTGCGCGCCCGTCTGGGTGGCGAGGTCGATCGCGTGCGCGGTGGCGGGGCGCCGGCCGGCGAGGTCGACCACCGTCAGGATGTCCCGGATCGCTGCTGGCTTGCCGTGGGTCATGGCTGCCGTCCTTCCAAGTCTTGCGCGGGTCCGCGCCCGTCCGCCCGCGGCCGTGGCCGCCCGTCACGGCAGCGGAGCACGGCGCCGCCGCCGCCGCCTTGCGCCACGTCAACTGGCGCGGCGGCCGGGCCCGTGGGGAGACCGGCGGATGACGGCGGCGCGGCGGTTCAGCCCGCGACCGCGGGCTCGGCCGGCGCGGCGGTGGCGAAGCGCACCGCGACGGTGCCGGCGCGGCCGCGGACCGCGACCGCCGAGGGCGGCCCGAAACCGGCGGCACCGCCCGCGTAGCACTCGGCCGGCAGCGCCGAAAACACCGTCTCGGCCGCCGCCACCTGCGCCCGGTTCGCCTTGGCGATCTCGAGCAGGCGGCTCGCGACGTTGACGGTGTCGCCGGTCGCGGTGATGTGCTGGTGCGCGGCCGCGCCGAGGCGGGAGACGACGACCGGTCCGTAGTGGAGGCCGAACCGCACCGTCATCGCCGCCCCCGGGGCGGCGGCGGCGATGAAGGTCGAGAGCGCCGCGGCGAGCTCCCGGACGCTCGCCAGCGCCCGCTCCGCCTCGTCGCCGCGCCGCTCGGGGAAGCCGTAGACGATCATCGCGCCGTCGCCCATGAAAGCGACGATCAGGCCGTCATGGGCGGTGGCGACCCGGCCGACCGCCTCGTGGAAGCCCTTCAGGAAGGCGCGCGTCTCACTTGGGCCGAGGCGTTCGCTGAGGCCGGTGAAGCCCGACAGGTCGAGGAACAGCACGGCCGCCTCGCAGGCGGACGGCTCGGCGAGGAAGTCGGGATCGTCGAGCCGGTCGGCGAGGAGCGGCGACTGCATGCGGGCGAGCGCCGCCCGCGTCTCGCCGAGGCGGGCGTTGAGGCGGTGCTCGAAGAGGTAGCGCGCGATGCCGTAGGCCACCGCCGTCGGCACGGCGGCGGCGAGCGGCAGGGCGATGCTCAGCCAGACGCCTGCCTCGAAGGCGACGACGACGGCGGCGAGCCAGGCCGCCGCGACGGCGCCGGCGAGCACCAACCCGAACGCCGGGCTCGCCAGTGCCATCAGCACGACGATGACGGCGGGCAGGGCGATGGTGGTGGCGGCGTCGATGCGGCGCACGCCCTCGTCGCGCACGAGGCCGGTGCCGGTGATCAGGTTGCCGATCGCCGTCGCCAGCACCTCGACGCCCGGCACGTCGGCGTCGAAGGGCGTGGCGAAGCGGTCGCCGCTGCCGAGCGCCGTGGTGCCGAAAACGACGATGCGGCCCGCGAGCGCCGCGAGCGCGGCCGGGTCGCCCGCCAGCACCCCCGCGGCGCTGATCGTCGCGATCGCTCCCTCCGGCCCGTAGTAGGTGAGCGGCAGGTGGTGGCCGAGGTCGAGCGGCTGGCGGATGGCGCCGAGGGTGACGTCGTCCGTGCCGAAGCGCGGCTCGGCGGCGAGCGCGGCGGCGGCGACGACCAGCGCGAAGCCCGGGGCGAGGCCGCCGTCCACCGCCACCAGCAGCGGCACGTGGCGCGGCGTGCCGCCGGCATCGACGGAGACGTTGACGAGCCCCGGGCGGGCGCGGCCGAGGAAGATGCCGGCCGGCCACGTCACCGCGGTGGCCCGCGGGATCGGGCCGATGCCGAGATCGACCATCGCCTCGGCGGCGGCCTCCGGCGTCGGTGCCTCGTCGCCGCCGTCGAACACCGCCGCGGCGCCGATGACCGCGTTCGCCGCGGCCAGCGCCTCGGCGAGTGCCCGGTCGGCCCCCGAGCGGCTGTCCTCAAGGAACAGGTAGTCGAGCGCTACCACCTCAGGCCCGGCCGCGGCGATGCGGCCGACGATATCGGCGAGGACGCCGCGCGACAGCGGGTAGCTGCCGACGGCGCGGATCGTCGCCTCGTCGACGGCGACGATGACGACGTCCGCCGGTGCCGGGCGCGGGCCAGCGAGGCGGAAACGCAGGTCGAGCGCCAAGGCCTCGATGCGGTCGAGCGAGGAGGCGGCCCCCGTCAGCTGCAGGCGGGCGAGCCAGGTGCCCCAGAGCGCCCCCGCGATCGCGAAGGCGAGCGTCAGGACCAGAAGGGCGCGGCGACCGGCCGCCGGCTTCATCGTCCGAATCTGGCGAGCAGGGCGGCGACCCGGGCGGCGCCCCAGCGGATCACCTGCTGTGCGCCCGGTCCGCGGACATCGACGCCTTCGCCCGCCTGCAGCACGACGCCGCTGCCGCCGCCGCGCGGCGCGACGGCGACGCGGCCGGAGACGACGAAGACGGAGGTCGCGTCGGAGGCCGCATCGACGGCCCATTCGGTGCCGCGCACGGAGGCGACGGCGCGCGGCGTCATGATCTGGAAGCCGCGGCCGGCACCGGGATCGACCTTGACGAGGGCGGCGCCGCGGTCGAGGCGAAGCGCCTCGGGCCGGCCGTCACCGTCGCCGTCGACGACGGCATAGGCGGCCGAGCGCTCGACAGTGATCCTGAGGCCGTGGCCGCAGTCGAGCGTCAGCGCCGGGCCGGCGGCGGCCGGGTCGGGCCTGCAGCCGGCGTGGGACTGGGCGGCCGCCGGGGAAGCCAGGGCGGCGACCGTGGCGAGGGCCGTGAGGACACCGAAAGCGGCGTGCCGGGAGGAGCGGATCATCGGGTAGACCTCGTCTTGCTGGGCAGCCGGGCGCGCGAAGTCTACTCTCGCACGCTCGGGGACGTCACCGCCAACATGGTAGTGCCGGCCGGTTGGAACAGGGGTCGTGGGGCCGGTCGGGGGACCGGCGATCTTTGTCGCGGGGCCGGTCCGACAGACCGGCCCCGCGGAGGTTCGAGACGGGAGCCGTTCGATGCCGACCGTTGACACCGCCGACATTGCCACGCAGCTCGGCCGCGCCAGCCTGTTCACCGGCCTATCGCAGCCGCAGCTTTTGCGCGTCGCGGCGATCGCGCGCACGGTGCGCCTCTCGGCCGGCGCGTCGCTGTTCACCGTCGGCGATCCGGCCGACGGGTTGTACTGCGTGTCCACCGGCGTCGTGCGCATCTTCCTCGACAACGCCGACGGGCGGGAGCTGACGATCACGCTCTGCGAGGAGGGCGAGGTGATCGGGGAGGTGGCGCTGCTCGACGGCTTGAGCCGCTCCGCCAACGCCGCGGCACTGACCGACGTCGAGCTGCTGTTCGTCGGCCGGCGCGTCTTCCTCGAGCTGTTCGACGAGGAGCCTGGACTGTCGAAGGCGATCGTGCTGGCGCTGTGCGAGCGGCTCCGGCTCGCCACCGACAAGATCAACCGCGCCGCCTTCCTCGACCTGCGCGACCGGCTCCTGGTGCTCCTGCGCGAACTCGCCATCGTGCACGGCCACATCGAGCCGGATGCGGCGGTCGTCGACCTCGATCTGACCCAGGGGATGCTCGCCCAGATGCTGGGAGCCACCCGGGAAGCGGTCAACAAGCAGCTCCGCCTGTTGCAGAAAGAGGGGCGGATCAAGGTGGAGGGCGGGCGGATCGCGGTCGCCCGCCTCCGCCCGCCTCCGCCGTGAGGGTCGTCACGGCCGGCGGCGCAGCCGGCTTTCGGCGATGCGGTCGGCGAGACCGTTGATCTCGGTCCGCTCGAGGCCGATGTCCTCGAGGATGCGGTCGTCGAGGTCACCGAGGATCTGGCGGGTCCTGGCCGCGGCGAACCGCGTCAGGAGGTAGGCCGACAGGTTCCGGCAGGCGCCGAGCGCCCGGCGGGCGGCGAGGCCGCCGGCCCGGCCGGCGGAAAGGGTGGTCTGCATGTCGAGTGCTCCGAATGGGGAGCCCGCCGGTCAAGGACGGGCTTCCAGGATCATGTTGAAGGGCGTCTCCGCCGCACGGCGGACCCGCGAGAAGCCGGCTTCGGCGAGGACGTCCGCAAGCCGCGCCTCGCCGGCCTGGGCGCCGAGCGCGAGCCCGACCTCCTGGGCCATCGAGACGGGCGTGCAGATCATCGTCGAGGCGGCGTAGTAGAGGCGGCTGACGGCGTTGAGGTTGTCCTCCAGCCGGTCGCCGGCCATCGGCTCGACCAGCATGAGGACGCCATCGGCCGACAGCGTCGTGCGCAGGTGCGAGGCCGCGCCGATGGGATCGCCCATGTCGTGCAGGCAATCGAACATCGTCACGAGATCGAAGCCGCGCACCGGCACGTCGGTCGCCGCCAGGGTGGCGAAGCGGGTGTTGCCGGCGACGCCCGCCTCTTCCGCCGCCGCCCGCGCCCGCTGGATGGAGCCGGCGTGGTAGTCGAAGCCGGCGAAGTTCGAGCGCGGAAAGGCCTGTGCCATCAGGATGGTGGAGGCCCCGTGGCCGCAGCCGACGTCGGCGACGCGAGCGCCCTCCGAGAGCTTCTCGACGACCCCGTCGAGGGCCGGCAGCCAGTCGCGCACGAGGTGCTCGCCGTAGCCGGCGCGGAAGAAGCGCTCGACGCCGGAGAACAGGCAGTCGCAGCGCTCGTGCCAGCCGAGGCCCTTGCCGCTGCGGAAGGCTTCCGCGACGCGGGGGGCATCGACGACGCTGGAGGCGATCACCTCGAAGCCGCCGAGCATGTTCACCGGGCTCTCGGGATCGGCGAACACCGCCGCCTGCTCCGGCGTCATCTCGAATGTCTCGGAGGCCTGATGATAGTCAAGATAGCCGGCGGCGGCGTGGGCCGCGAGCCACTCCTGGATGCAGCGCTCGTGGGTGCGGGTGCGCTCGGCGAGCGCTTTCGCGGTCGTCGGTCCCGCATCGCGCAGGGCGGCGTAGAGGCCGAGCTCGTCGCCGATCCGCACCAGCGGCACGATCGACGCGGCCCCGAGTTCGCCGAGCATCCTGCCGACGAAGGCGTCGAGCCGCGCCTGGTCGAGTGTCATGGTCGTCCCCTTTGCTCTGAGACACCGCCGGCTCGCCGGGCGGCGTTCCGTCCGGGCGACATCACCCGTCGGACGAGTAGGGGGATAGGCCTTCGCGGGTGGCGGGGATGTGAAGTTCGTCACAAGCCGGCCGATTTCGCGGATTTCTTCGGGGTCGCGGACGACCGTCCGGCGGGATCCCGCGAGGGGCACGGCCGAGCCGCACCCCTCGCCCCCGACGTCACTGCGCCGAGAGGAGCTCCGGCACGGCGAGCAGGATCAGCTCGTTGTCGTCCTGCTTCTGCGGCTCGCGCCCGGCCGAGAACGGCAGGTTGTTGTCGTTGCCGACGATGATGTGGCGGCCGTCGACGACGGCGACGTCCTCGATCGTCACGAACGGGAAGGTGAAGCCACCCTCCGAGCCGCCCTGGCGCGCCTTGCCGTCGGGATCGGCGATCTTCAGGAGGTCGATCGAGCCGATCTTGCGGACGCGGCCGTCCTCAGTGAGTTCGATCTTGAAGACGCGCTTGAAGGCGGCCGGGGCGACGAAGCAGTCGGGGCCCTTGTCACCTTCGGCGCAGGCGCGGGCGACAATGCCCTCGTTGTTGTCGCGCTCGATGACGAGGGCGGTGCGCGCGTCGATCATGTTGAAGTCGCCGATGTTGTTGCCGGCGACGGCGAGCGGATAGGTCCAGGAGCGGCCCGTCCAGGCCCCCTTCTCGACGTCGAACTCGAGCACGCGCAGCACCTCGCTGCCGTCGACCGTCTCCCAGGCCTCGGCGGCGTCGACCCACAGCGGCCCCTCGAGGAGGGGAAAGAGGAAGCGGCCGTCCGGCGAGGCGGCCATGCCCTCGAAGCCGCGCGAGCGGCGGACGGTGAAGGCGACCTTGCCGCCGGGTACGGCCGGCATCGTCACGGCCGGGTGGT
Organism: Pseudoxanthobacter soli DSM 19599; assembly: GCA_945898215.1. Classification (GTDB taxonomy): domain Bacteria; phylum Pseudomonadota; class Alphaproteobacteria; order Rhizobiales; family Segnochrobactraceae; genus CAMDHY01. The sequence goes on from CAMDHY010000003.1 coordinate 28,800, forward strand.
CGGGGGAACGGACGCCGACGCCGTCGACCATCGTCTCGTGGAAGGCCCTGGCGCGGCCGTAGCGGCCGAACTCGACCAGGAAGGGGCCGAACTCGTCGCCGACGAAGAAGCCGTCACCGATCGGCTGGATCGACTCGACGTCGAGGTCGGCGCCGGTGAGGTAGCGGCTGCCGGTGCTCTCCCCAGCGATGCGGTAGGGGATGACCTTGTCGGGATCGGAGAGGAAGACCGTCTCCTCGATCTTGACCGTGCCGGTGTTCCAATCCGGCCGCAGCCGGTGGACGATCAGCATGGCGTCGGGCGAGTTCGCCTTGGCGCCGAAGCCGTTGTCCTGGATCACCCAGTAGGACCCGTCACCGACCGACTTGATGCCGGAGAAGCCCTGCACCGGCTGGCCCGCGAACGGCGTCGCCATGCCGGTCAGGCGCGGCGCCTCCTTGGCCGACAGGAAGCTCGAGCCCGGGACGCTGCCGATGCTGTCGACACGGCGAGCGTCCGGCGCGGCGTACTTGCCGGACACAGCGAGGTCGGCGGGGGCATCCGCCGGCGGCGCGACGAAGGTGGCGGCGGGGAGCACCGCATGGCCGGCGAGCGTCGCCGGAAAGGTGTCGTCGGCGAAGGCTGCGGGGGCGGCGAAAATGGCGACGGCCAGCGCCGACGCCAGCGTTCGAACGATCGAGGTCATCGGTCGATCTCCAGGGAGCGGATGCCGGCGGGGGCTGCCGGTGGGCCGCTTATGGAGATTGCGGACGACGCTCGTGTATCAGTCGCACAAGACCCGGTGACGAGACGACGGCGCGGAGAACGTCCGCACCGGCCGGGTTCGATCGCGGATTGCACAGTGCCGTCGACGCACAGCGGCCGGCGGGGGGGCCGGCCGCTGCTCAGAAAGGGGGATGACCTTCGCCCGGCTCAGAAGACGCCGGGGATGACCTTCTGGATCAGCGCCAGCGAGCCGCTCTCGGCGCTGCCGACGACGAAGCCGAGGACAACGCCCTGGGGCGGCGTGGCGACGACGGGGGCGGGGCCGAGGACGGTCTGGCGGCTACCGGCGGGCTGCACTTCGAGGCTCAACGTGCCGGGCTCGGACGGGACGAGGGCGGCGTCGTTCGCGCCGGGGGCGATGCTGCGGATGGCGACACTGCCGTCGACGACGATCTTCACCGCCGGCGCGGCGGCCGCGTGGTTGGCGACGAGGCGGGTGCGCCCGTCCCGGACGGCCTTCTGATCGGCGCGGAAGACGTAGGCGGTCGGCGCGCCGGCCGGGTCGAGGGCGGCGACGACGGAGTTGAAGCGGTTCGGGGCCACCCGGACCTCGCCGGTGATCACGGGCTCGTTGGAGCACGGCGCCGTGCTGCTCGCGGGGCTGATCGCGACGTCATAGGTGCCGGCCGCAACGGTGAAGGGACCGGCGACCTCGCCGAATACCAGGCCCTCCACCAGGCAGATCTCGCCGGCGACGCGCACATCCACGGGGAGCCGCGGATCGAATTCGGGTCCCAGGTCACGCCCGGGAATTCCGTGAACGACATAGAATGTTGTGGTCGCCTCTTGGGCGAAGGCCGCAGGACTGAAGAACGATGCCGCGACCAGGAGCGCTGCAAAGATACGTTTCTCCATCGATTTCATAACGATTTCCTAATCGGGTGGAACATGAGTGTATGAAGACTGGAGGATATGCGCTGGGTGCGCATTTTAGGTCTCATGCAATCTTCAAGGGGAACTACGCAAGCTGATTTGGACTGGATCAGCCGCGAGGCGCGAGCGGCGTGAATCGCCGCTTCGATGACGACCGAAACCCCTGTGGACGGCCGTTCGCATACGCCGAGCGTGTACGTTGCAAGTCCAGGATCTGTGCGGGTTTTCAGCGTTCGCCGCGGCGGCGCGCGGGCGTCTGATCACGATCTCGTGATTGACGATCCGACAGGTCGGGTTTCGGGATGCGGAGCGCTTCAGCCGGCAGCGGGCTTCGGCACCAGCCGGCCCTGGGCGAGCCGCAGCACCGTCGCCGCCGACAGGGCGGCGATCGCGAGGTTGGCGAGCACGAAGAGGGCGACGGCGATCCACTCGATCACCGGCGGCGCGCCGCGGCCGACGAGGAGGATCGCCGACAGCGGCGCCGCCGTCAGGCCGAAGGAGAAGGCCCACCAACTCGGCGAGAAGCCGTTCGCCGCCACCCACGGCAACAGGCGGGCGATGACGAGCATCAGCATCAGGCCGTAGCCGAGGAGCGCGTAGTCGAAGGATCCCGGCGTCCCGGAACTGACGGCGAGATAGGCGACGAGGCCGACGACCGGCGGGGCGAGTTGGATGCCGATCAGCGGCCGGATCGCCGGTGCCATCGGCTCGTGGCTGAAGAAGCGCGCCCAGATGGTGGATTCGATCGCGAGCCAGGAGAGCATGCCGGCGCCGAAGAACAGCATGCCGACCTCGGGAAGGCGCATGGCGCCGAGCGCGATGGTGGCGACGAAGTTGCCGGCGACCAGCGGCAGGTAGAGCACCGGCGTGATCATCGGCGCCGGCAGGGTGCCGAGCCAGAGCCCGCCGACCCGCCAGGCGATGTAGACGAGGTGTCCGACGAGGCCGATTGCCAGCAGCGTCCAGGCGAGTGCCTCGCTGTAGGGCCGGACGGCACCGACCATCAGGAGCGTGGCGACGAAGACCAGGCCGACGAAGCAGCACTGCACGGGGTGCTCGAGATCGGCCTTCACGGCCTCGAAGTTGGCGGCGCAGCGGGCGACGAAGCCGATGGCGAGGATGATCCAGACGAGCGCGGCCAGCGCCAGCACCAGTTCGCCGACAGGGGGCGGCACGCCCCAGACCGTGGCGGCGGCGCGCCAGCCGGCCCCGAGCCCGGCGAGCCCGAGGACGATCGCGAACAGGGACGACGGCAGTCGGGTCAGCATCGGCGACCTCCACGAGCAGGGGAGACGGGAGGCTTACGACAACCGGTGGCCTTCGACCAAGGGTGGCCGGCGACAAAAAAGGGGCGGCCGTGCGGCCGCCCCGTGCTCCGGCTTCGGGCGGGGCCCGAGGATTAGTACTTGTAGAGTTCGGACTTGAACGGGCCGGTCTGCGACACGCCGATGTAGGCGGCCTGCTCGTCCGAGAGCTTGGTCAGGCTGGCGCCGAGCTTGGCGAGGTGCAGCCGGGCGACCTTCTCGTCGAGGTGCTTCGGCAGCACGTAGACCTTGTTCTCATACTGGCCGGGGTTGGTCCACAGCTCGATCTGGGCGAGCGTCTGGTTGGTGAACGAGGCCGACATCACGAAGCTCGGGTGGCCGGTGGCGTTGCCGAGGTTCACCAGGCGGCCTTCCGAGAGCAGGATCATCCGCTTGCCGCTCGGGAACTCGACGAGATCGACCTGCGGCTTGACGTTCTTCCACTTGAAGTTCTTGAGACCGGCGACCTGGATCTCGTTGTCGAAGTGGCCGATGTTGCAGACGATCGCCATGTCCTTCATGGCGCGCATGTGCTCGATGGTGATGACGTCCTTGTTGCCGGTGGCGGTGACGAAGATGTCGGCGGTGCCGACGACCTCCTCCAGCGTCTTGACGTCGTAGCCGTCCATCGCCGCCTGCAGGGCGCAGATCGGGTCGATCTCGGTCACGACGACGCGGGCGCCGGAGCCGGCGAGCGACTGCGCCGAGCCCTTGCCGACGTCGCCGTAGCCGCAGACGACCGCGACCTTGCCGGCCATCATCACGTCGGTGCCGCGACGGATGGCATCGACCAGGCTCTCGCGGCAGCCGTAGCGGTTGTCGAACTTCGACTTCGTCACGGAATCGTTGACGTTGATCGCCGGGAAGGGCAGCTCGCCCTTCTTCTCGAGCTCGTAGAGGCGGTGCACGCCCGTGGTCGTCTCCTCGGAGACGCCGCGGATGTTCGCCTTCACCTTCGAGTACCAGCCGGGGTTCTTCGCAAGGCGGCGGCGGATGGTGGCGTAGAAATGCTCCTCCTCCTCGTTTTTCGGATGGTCGAGAACGGAGGGGTCGGTCTCGGCCTTGGCGCCGATCAGGACGAGCATCGTCGCGTCGCCGCCGTCGTCGAGGATCATGTTGGCGGTTTCGCCATTGCCCCAGTCGAACAGCCGGTCGGTGTAGTTCCAGTAGTCCTCGAGCGTCTCGCCCTTGATGGCGAACACCGGGATGCCGCGGGCGGCGATCGCCGCGGCGGCGTGGTCCTGGGTCGAGAAGATGTTGCAGGAGGCCCAGCGGACCTCGGCGCCGAGCTCGACCAGCGTCTCGATGAGAGCGGCGGTCTGGATCGTCATGTGCAGCGAGCCGGCGATGCGGGCGCCCTTCAGCGGCTTCGAGGGCCCGTATTCCTCGCGGGTGGCCATCAGGCCGGGCATCTCGGTCTCGGCGATGTCGAGCTCGGTGCGGCCCCAGTCGGCGAGGGCAATGTCCTTGACGACATAATCGGTGAAGGTGCTCATCGGCGGCTCCGCATACGGCTCTGGCGAACGCGGCGCGGCGCTCCGGCGGCCCGCACGCCCCGCGCACGGCACCACCGCAGCGTCCGCCGCAACGTGGCGCCGTTATAGGCGCCCCGGCGGATCGCTTCAATAAGGATATAACGATTTCTTTATATCAGAACGGAGAGAACTCGCTCGATTCCGTGCTCATCGGCGCGTCGCCTGCGCTGGCGCCGGCGTCAGGCCGCCGAGAGGTTCCGCCCAGAGGTGCGGTCGAACAGGATGATCTTCTCGGGATTCCACGAGAAGCCGACGCTCTCGTCGATGCGCGGATGCTGGGTGGCCGGCGCCGTCAGCCGCACGAAGGCGTCGCCGGTGGCGAGGGTGACGATCTTCTCGACGCCGTGGTCCTCGATGTCGTGGACGCGCGCCTTGGCGGGGGCCTCGGGATCGAGCCGCAGGTGCTCCGGGCGGACGCCGAAGGTCACCGGCCGGCCCTCGTGGGCGCTCGCCACCGAGATCGGCAGTGAGAAGCCGGCCTCCGTGACCGCCGCGCCATCGCGCACGGCGCCGTCGAGGAGGTTCATCGGCGGCGAGCCGACGGAGCGGGCGACGAACGTGTTGGTCGGCCGCGCATAGATCTCCGAGGGCGTGCCGACCTGCACGAGGCGGCCGCGGTCGAGCACGCCGATACGGTCGCCCATCGACATCGCCTCGACCTGGTCGTGGGTGACGAATAGGAAGGTGGCGCCGAGCGTGATCTGCAGGCGCTTCAGTTCCGTCCGCAGCGCCTCGCGCAGCTTGGCGTCGAGCGCCGACAAGGGCTCGTCCATCAGGAAGACGCGCGGCTTGCGGACGATGGCGCGGCCGATCGAGACGCGCTGCATCTCGCCGCCCGAGAGCCGGTCGGTCTTGCGCTCGAGCAGGTGCTCGATGCGCAGCGTCCGCGCCACGCGCTCGACGCGCTCCTGGATCTCGGCCGGGGCGACGCGGCGGATCTTCGACTTCAGCGGGAACTCGAGGTTCTCCCGCACCGTGTAGCGCGGATAGAGCGAGTACTGCTGCAGCACCAGGGCGACGTCGCGCTCGGCCGCGCCCCAGCCGCCGACGTCGACGCCGTCGATCAGGATGGTGCCGTCGTCGGGCTTCTCGAGGCCGGCGACGATGCGCAGGGTCGTCGTCTTGCCGGCGCCGGTCTCGCCGAGCAGCACGAAGAACTGGCCGTCGGCGATCTCGAGGTCGAGGTTCTTCAGGGCAGCCTTGCCGCCGAAGGTCTTGGTGACGTTCCTGAGCTCGATGTGCGCCATGACTAACGGGACTCCCGGCGAACGGACGGAGCGGGGACGGCCGGCGCCGGCGACCTCCGGCGGTGGTCCGCGATCACAGTCTCACCCCGAGCGACTGGCCGCTGGCGGTGTCGAAGAAGTGCGCCTGGGCCGGGTCGATGCGAGCGTGCACGCGCTCCCCCGCCGCCGGCACGAAGCCGGCCGACGTCCGAGCCCTGAGCATCGCCTCGCCGACCTTGAGGTCGACGATGTCGTAGGAGCCGAGCGGCTCGATCAGGTGCACCTCGACGGGGACGTAGCCGTCGCGGGCCTCGCGGGAGACGAGCACGCCCTCCGGCCGGATGCCCATGGCGAGGGCACCGCCGCTCGCGTGGCCGTTGAGGTGCCCGAGCAGCTCGCGCGGGAAGGGGAAGCCGGGGACCGTCGCATCGACGGCGACGCTGACGGCGCCGCCGTCGTCGCGCACCGCGGCGGGCGAGACGTTCATCACCGGGCTGCCGACGAACTGCGCGACGAACAGGTTCTGCGGCCGGGAATAGACCTCCTCCGGCGAGCCGACCTGCTGCAGCACGCCCTCGTGCATGATGACGATGCGGTCGGCGAGGCTCATCGCCTCCACCTGGTCGTGGGTGACGTAGATCGTCGTGGAGCCCTGTTTGAGGTGGAGCCGCTTGATCTCGGCGCGCATCTCCTCGCGCAGCTTGGCGTCGAGGGCGCCGATCGGCTCGTCCATCAGCATCGCCTTCGGCTGGCGCACGAGGGCGCGGCCGATGGCGACGCGCTGCATGTCGCCGCCCGACAGCGCCGACGGCCGGCGGTCGAGCAGGTCGGTGATGCGCAGCACCCGCGCGATCTCCCGCACCGCCTTGTCGACGTCCGCCTTGCCCATGCGGGTGGCGCGCAGCGGAAAGGCGATGTTCTCGAAGACCGTCATGTGCGGATAGAGCGAGAACGACTGGAACACCATGGCGATGTCGCGGTCGGAGCACTTCAGGTGCTGCACCGGCTTGCCGTCGATGAGGATGTCGCCCTCGTCGATCGTCTCGAGGCCGGCGATGGCACGCAGCGTCGTCGTCTTGCCGCAGCCGGACTGGCCGAGCATGACGATGAACTCGTTGGGCGCGATGGTGAGGTTCAGGTCCTTGATGACCTGAACGGGGCCGAACCACTTCTGGATGCCCCGGAGCACGATCTCGGTCATCCGTGGCCTCCTTCGTGCGCCGTGTTGCCGTCGCCGCCGGGGTCCGGCCGCGGCGGCGGGGGGATCTTGATGGTGATCATGAAGCCGACGAGCCCGATCAGGATCAGCGTCACCCCGTAGCGGTGCAGGAAGAAGTTCCACGGCTGGCAGAGCGCGATGATGCCGAAGATCATCAGGCCCTGCATCGCCGGGTGCAGGACGCGGTGGTTGAACGCCCGGAAGCTCATTTGCGGATCGCTCCGAAGCTCATGCCCCGCAGGAGGTGGCGGCGGAGAAGGAAGGTGAAGATCGCCACCGGCAGCAGGAACAGGAAGGTTCCGGCCGCGATCACCGTCCAGTCCGGCAGGCCCGAGCCGACCTGGCTCGGGATGAACGGCGGCGCCGTCTGGGCGTCGCGCCGCGTCATGATCAGGGCGAAGACGTATTCGTTCCAGGCGGTGATGAAGCAGAACACGGCGGTGGCGGCGATGCCGGTCGCCGCTTCCGGCAGCACGATCTTGAAGAAGGCCTCCATGCGCGTGTAGCCGTCGACGAGCGCCGCTTCCTCGTATTCCTTCGGGATCTCGTCGATGAAGCCCTTCATCAGCCAGACCGAGAAGGACAGGTTGAAGGCGGTGTAGAGGATGATCAGCCCGATGTGCGTGTCGTTCAGCCCGAACGTCCGGTACATCAGGAACATCGGGATGGCGACCACCACCGGTGGCAGCATGCGGGTCGACAGGATGAAGAACAGCCAGTCGTCCTCGCCCTTCACCTTGAACCGCGAGAAGCCGTAGGCGGTGAAGGTGCCCATGCTGACGGCCAGCACGGTGGAGATGATCGCGACGATCAGCGAATTGAGGAAGCGGCTCGGGTAGCCCGAGAGCTGCACCTCGCCCTTGCCGTCGCGCACGACCTTCTCGCCACCGTCGAAGACAAGGCGCTCCCACCAGGGCGCGGCGGCGTATTCCTCCGGCGTCGGCTGTTCGCGCAGCTGCGACCGCTTCAGCATCAGCTTGACGAAGGGCGACACCTCCGGCGTGAAGACGATCGTCGGCGGCACCGTCGTGGCGAGGTTGCGCGGCTTGAAGGACGTCGAGACGATCCAGTAGATCGGCGCCAGGAAGATCATCGTCACGATCAGGACGGAGACAATGGCGAGCTTGTTGAGCGTCCGCTCGCCCGTCGTTTGAACGGCGGCCATCTCAGCGCTCCTTCACTTTATTCAGGTACTTCACATAGATGTTGGTGATGGCGATGACCATGACCAGCATGATGTAGGCGAGCGCGCAGCTCATGCCGGTCTGCCATTCCTGGAACGCCATCTTGTAGAGGCGGATCGAGATCACCTCCGTCGTCGGCTGGCTCGTCAGGATGTAGGCGAGGTCGAAGGTCTTGAACGCCTCCATGGTGCGGAAGATGATCGCGATCATCAGGATCGGCGCGACCAGCGGCAGGGTGATGCGGAAGAAGGTGTAGAGCGGCCCGGCGCGGTCGATCGCCGCCGCCTCGTAGAGATGCTTCGGCACCGCTGAAAGACCCGCGAGCGACAGCAGCATGACGAAGGGCGACCACATCCAGATGTCGGTCAGCGCGACGGCATAGAGGGCGACGTCGGGGTTCGACAGCCACTCGAAGCGGCCGAGGCCGAGGGCATAGTTGATGATGCCGAAGGACGGGTCGTAGAGCAGCTTCCAGAACAGCCCGACCACCGCCATCGACAGCATCATCGGCAACAGCAACAGCGTCGTGATCAGTCCCTTGAAGGGGATCTCGCGGTTGAGCAGCATCGCCACACCGAAGCCGACCAGGACCTGGCCGGTGACCGAGACGATCACGTACTTCGCCGTGATGGCGAAGTTGTTCCAGATAAACGGATCGTTGAGGAGGGTGCGGTAATTCTCGAGGCCGACGAAGTTCCACGGGGCGTTGGTCGAGGCACGAAAGTCCGTGAAGGAGTAGCCGAGCGAGTAGAGCAACGGGAAGATGTTGAAGACGATCAGGAAGACGATCGTCGGAATGATGAACAAGTTCCGGATGGCGAGGTCGCTCATGCCCCGTCGCGCCGCCCGCGAACGCGGATCGAGCGTGGTCATCGTCAAAGTCGTCAAAACCCTGCTCCTCCCAGAGCGCCCGATGCCCGCCGGTTCCGGTGCGACGTCGTGCAAGCCGCTGCGAGGGGGCGGCGCATGGCCGTCCCCCCGCAAGGGTCAGTCCCGCTCTACTTGAAGCGGTTGTACTTCTTGAAGGTGGTGTTCCAGTCGCCGGCGAGGTTGTCGAGGGCTTCCTTGGCGGTGCCCTGGCCAGCCGTCACATAGGGGTAGACGCGCTGGTTCATCTGGATGAGCAGCTCAGCATATTCCGGCGTCGCCCAGAAGTCCTTCACCTTGAACATCGTCTCGTAGAAGGCCTTGTTGTAGGGCGTCGCATTCTGGAACTCGGCGCTCTCGAGAACCGCCTTGTTGCAGGTGTAGCCGCCGAGTTCGGCCCAGCGCTTCTGGGTCGAGTCCTTGACGAACCACTCGAGGAACTTGAAGGCCTCTTCCTGGTTCTCCGAATAGGAGACGATCGAGATGCCCTGGCCGCCGAGGGCGGCGAACTGGGCGCCGGTCGGCCCGGCCGGGTTGGCGAAGAAGCCGGTGGACTTGGCGTTCGGGTTCGACGCCTCGTTCACCAGCGCCGGGAAGAAGGCGAAGTAGTTCATGCTCATCGCCGCCAGGTTCTCGGTGATCGCCTGGTTGTTCTCGACGAAGAAGGCCTTCGCCCAGCCCGGCGGCGTGAAGCCGTAGAGCTCGCGATACATCTCCAGCGCCTTGACGTTCTCCGGCGAGTTGATGATGCCGTCGACCTTGTAGGTCGTGTAGTCGCCGAGCTCGCCGCCATAGGAGAAGATGGCGTTCTCGACGCCCATCACCAGGCCGTCATAGGAGTTGTCGGTGTAGATCGCGATGCCGTAGCGGCCCTGGTCCGGGCGATGGAAGAACTCGGCGATGTCGCGCATCTGCGCCCACGTCTGCGGCGGAGCGAGGTCGTAGCCGTACTTCGCCTTGAAGGCCTCCATCTCCTTCGGATCTTCGAACCAGTCCTTGCGATAGGACCAGCCGACGGCGTCACCCTCGGCCGGGATCGACCAGTACTTGCCGGAGTTGGAGGGGTATTCGGCGTAGTACTTGACGGTGGCGGGCGCCATCGTCTCGTTCAGCTTGTGCTTGTTGAAGAAGTCGGTGAGGTCGACATAGTGGCCGGCCTCCGAGGCGGCGCCGATCCACTGCGAGTCGCCGACGACCATGTCGTAGGCGGAGCCACGGGCGTTGAACTCGGTGAACGCCTTGGTCTGGAAGTCGGCCCACGGGGTGGTCTCGACCGTGACCTTCACGCCGGTCTCGGCCTCGTATTCGTTGGCCAGTTCCTGCAGATAGTTGGCCGGATCCCACTCCGCCCAGAAGATCGTCAGCTCCTGCGCCGTCGCGCTTCCCACAAAGCCGAGCAGCGACGCTCCCGCTATCAGTCCCTTCAGAAATCCTTGCGCCATCATGTGTCCTCCCACTGTTTCTGTTTTTCTCGGCCGGGCCCGTCGGCGACTGCGCCCGGCCCGACGAAGCCTCCCGCCGGGCGGAGCCCGCGCGGCCTCGTGCGCCGCTTGGGACTTCGCCCGAAGGTAGAACTCGCTGCCTAAACTGGTAGTACCAATCAAGGGCTTTCGTCAAGTCTCAAGTCATCGCTGATCGCGACTTCCATCAAGAATTCAGGCAAGTAACGCCACGAATCTGATGGGAAAACGTCAAAACGGGCGTTCGTCCGACCGCCATCGCAACGTCGGCGTCCGCAACTCGGGATCACGCCCGTCGGGCAAAGTGGTCTAGCCAGATGGGCCTTTCTCCCGTTCCCCCACGGCGGCGCGGACCAGCGTCGCGGCGGCCCAGGTCGCCACCTCCGCCGCCGTCCTGCCGTCGAGGTTCCACATGTCCTTCAGCACCACCAGCGCCTCGACGCCGAAGATCAGCGACAGCGCCTGGGCGAGTCGGTCAATCTCGGCCGGCGGCAGATCCGACTGCAGGGGGCGCAGCGCCTCGCGCAGCAGCACGATGCGATGGCCGCGCCGGAACGGCGGCGCCGCCGGCAGCGCCGCCGCGCGGCGCTCCGCCCACTCGTCCAGCGACAGCTTCAGGGCCGCTTTGAACGTCGCCTCGAAGGCCTCGAGGCGCGGCAGCGACGTGCGCAGGAGGTCGGCGACGCGCTCCGCCGCATCGTCCGAGGTGGAGGACCAGTCAAGGATCGGCCCGAGCGCCTCGTCGACCACCGCCTCGACCAGCGCCGCCTGGCTCGGGAAGTAGCGGTAGGCGGTCGCGCGCGACACCTCCGCGGCCTCCGCCACCTCGCTCACCGAGGGAATGGCGCCCGCCTGCATCAGCCGGCTCGCCGTCGCCAGCATGAGGCGGCGCGTGCGCGCCCTCGGCCCGCGCTCGCGGGCCCCGGCCCCGGCGCTCGATTGACCTGAGACGACCATATCAATACGATACTGTCGTCTCGCGCGTGCTGACAAGGGCCGATCCGGCCGGTCGCGCCGGAGCGGACGGGACGGGGTACGGGCACCAGGCCGAAAGCCCCGCGGGGAGGGACGGTGCGGCGCGTCTACGTCGTCGGAACCCACGACACCAAGGCCGAGGAACTGGCCTATCTCGCCGCCCTCGTGGCCGCCGAAGGGCTGCCGGTGGTGCGCGTCGACGTCGGCACGCGCCCGTCGGGCGCCGCCGTCGACGTCACCGCGGCCGAGGTCGCCGCCCACCATCCCGGCGGCGCCGGCGCCGTGCTCGGCCTCGACGACCGCGGCACGGCTGTGGCCGCCATGACCGAGGCCTTCGCCCGCTTCGCCGCGAGCCGCACCGACATCGGCGCGATCGTCGGCCTCGGCGGCGGCGGCGGCACCGCGATCGTCACCGCCGGCATGCGGCGGCTGCCCTACGGCGTGCCGAAGCTGATGGTCTCGACGCTCGCCTCCGGCGACGTCTCCCCCTACGTCGACATCTCCGACATCGTCTTCATGCCGGCCGTCACCGACATGGCCGGCCTGAATGGCCTCAGCCGCGTCATCCTGCACAACGCCGCCCAGGCGATCGCCGGCATGGCCCGTCATCCAGCGCCAACGAGTGCCGGCAAGCCGTCGATCGGGCTGACAATGTTCGGCGTCACCACGGCTTGCGTCATGGCGATCGTCGAGCGCCTCGGCGCCACCTACGACTGCATGGTCTTCCACGCCACCGGCACCGGCGGCCGCTCGATGGAGAAGCTCGCCGACAGCGGCCTGCTCACCGGCGTCATCGACATCACCACGACCGAGGTCTGCGACCTGCTGCTCGGCGGCGTGTTGCCGGCGACGGAGGATCGCCTCGGCGCCATCGCCCGCACCCGCATTCCCTATGTCGGCTCGGTCGGCGCCCTCGACATGGTGAACTTCTGGGCCCCCGACACCGTGCCGCCCGGCTTCCGCGACCGCACCCTCTATCGCCACAACCCCAACGTCACGCTGATGCGGACGAACGCCGAGGAGGGCCGGCGCATCGGCATCTGGATCGGCGAGCGCCTCAACGCCTGCGAGGGCGAGGTGCGCTACCTCATCCCGGAAAAGGGCGTCTCGGCCCTCGACATCGACGGCGGCGCCTTCTTCGACCCGGAGGCCGACAACGCTCTGTTCGCGGCGCTGGAGGAGACCGTCCGCCAGACCGAGCGGCGCCGCATCGTGCGGCTGCCGCTGCACATCAACGACCCCGCCTTCGCCGCAGCCGCTGCGGCGACCTTCCTCGACATCTCGCAACGGTGAGCCACGATGCCCGCGATCCCCCGCCAGGACCTTCTCGACCGCTTCCGCACCCTGATCGCCGAGGGACGGCCGATCATCGGGGGCGGCGCCGGCACCGGCCTTTCCGCCAAGTCGGAGGAGGCCGGCGGCATCGACCTCATCGTCATCTACAATTCCGGCCGCTACCGCATGGCCGGCCGCGGCTCCGCCGCCGGCCTGCTCGCGTATGGCAACGCCAACGAGATCGTGAAGGAGATGGCGGTCGAGGTGCTGCCGGTGGTGAAGCGCACGCCGGTGCTCGCCGGCGTCAACGGCACCGACCCGTTCGTGCTGATGCCGCAGTTCCTCGCCGAGCTGAAGGCGATGGGCTTCTCCGGCGTGCAGAACTTCCCGACCATCGGCCTGTTCGACGGTACCATGCGCCAGAGCTTCGAGGAGACCGGCATGGGCTACGGGCTGGAGGTCGACATGATCGCCACAGCCCACGGCCTCGACATGCTGACCACCCCTTACGTCTTCAACCCGGACGAGGCCGTCGCCATGACGAAGGCCGGCGCCGACATCGTCGTCGCCCACATGGGCGTGACGACGGGCGGCACGATCGGCGCCTCGTCGGCGAAGACGCTTCAGAGCTGCGTCACCGAGATCGACGCCATCGCGGCCGCGGCCCGCAGCGTGCGCGGCGATGTCATCGTGCTCTGCCACGGCGGCCCGATCGCCATGCCCGAGGACGCCCGCTTCATCCTGGAACACTGCGACGGCATCCACGGCTTCTACGGCGCGAGCTCGATGGAGCGGCTGCCGGCCGAGGCGGCGATCCGCGACCAGACCGCCCACTTCAAGGCGCTCGCGCTGAAGCCGCGTGGCTGACGCCCCCTGCGAAGGAGATCCCGACGATGGCGAAGGCAGGTGACGCCTATTTCGCATTTCCGCACCAGGTTGAGGCGTTCGGCTTCGACTGGGGTCGGCTGGCTCTGACGGTCGGACCTAGCGTGAACGGGGCCGGGCGCTTCTCGGGTGGCGTCGTCGACGTCGCGCCGGGGATGGGCCATGCCCGCCACAACCACCCCGGCGCCGAGGAGATCATCTTCGTCGTCTCCGGCACCGGCGAGCAGATGGTTGAGGACGACGAGGGCCGTCCGATCACCCGCGACGTCGGGCCGGGCTGCACGATCTACGTTCCCGAGAGCCGCTATCACGCGACCCTCAACACCGGCCCCGGGCCGATGCGGCTGTTCGTCGTCTACTCGCCGGCCGGTCCCGAGCTCGCGCTCCGCGACCTGCCGGACTTCCGCCTCATCCCGCCGGACGCGGGCTGAGGCCGGCGGTTCAGGCGGCGCCGCCGCGGTTCCAGCCGCGGCCGGCCTCGCCGAACATCTCGTAGCCGTCGGCGGTGACGGCCAGCGTATCTTCGAGCTTGATGAAGCCGCGCGTCGGGTGGAGCATCGTCGTCTCCACCGACAGCACCATCCCGGCCTGCAGCGGGTGGGCCGCGTCGACGCCCTTGTAGGTGACCGGATGGTTGGTCATCAGGAACGGCGCCTCGTGGCTGATCAGCCCCATACCGTGGGCGAAGAAGTCGGTGAAGGCCGCCACCTTCGAGGCCTTCAGCACGCCCTCGGCGTGGGCGATGACGTCGCCGCCGAGGGTGCCGGCGCGGATCTTCGAGAACGCCGCCTGCTGCACCACCTCGACCTCGGCAAGCAGGTCCTCGAGCTCCGCGTCCGGCGCGCCGAGCACGCCCATCCGGCAGAGATCGCCGATATAGCCGTGGAAGTTGCCGCCGGAATCGATCGACAGCACCTCGCCCGGCTGCCACGCCTGGGATGACGCCGCCCGGTTGTGGCTCGCCCCCAGCGTCAAGAGGCAGTACTCGAACTGCAGGCCGCGGCTGGTCTCCTCGCGGCGCAGGCGCTCGATGATGTCGGTCTTGGTCGAGCCTGCGCGCGCGCCGGCGATCGTCGCCATCATCGCCTCGGTGATGAGTTCCGAGGCCGACTTCAGGAGTGCCAGTTCCCCCGGTGTCTTCACCGCCCGCAGCCGCTCGAGCGTGTGGGTGGCGTCGACGAAGGTCGCCCCCCCGAGGCGCTCGGAGAGCACGCGGTAGGCGTCGAGCGGCAGGAAGCCCGGCTCGATGCCGATGCGGGCGCCGGCCTTGCCGAGCTTGCCGACATGGTCGGCGGCGCGCGCGGCGGCGTCCGTCGAGCCCCACGTCTCGGCGTGCACGGCCGGCGTCCAGAACGGCCGGTTGTGGTGCTCGCCGCCTTCCATGCGGTTGGCGACGAAGGCGGAATTTTCCGGCTTGCCGCGCTCGTAGACGACGACCGGCAGGTAGCGGCTGTGGCCGATCGCATCCATCGCCGAGAAGAAGATGAAGCGGTAGCCGCCGAGCAGATACTGGGTGTTGTGCTTGGAGGTGGCGAGCAGGACATCGATGCCGGCCGCCTCCATCAGGGCGTCGAGGCGGTCGGTGTCGAACGGCACCGGGATCGCCCCTCCCTGCGAGGCCGCCGCTGCCTGAGATGGCACGTGCTTCACGAGAATTCCTCCCTGTGACGAGCCCGAGGCTTGCGCCTTCGCGAGGCGACGCCTTCTCTGGTCGGACCAGTTAGGCACAACGCTGGCGGGTCGTCCAGCGGGGTCGGCGGGCGCCGGACCGGCGCCCGCCGGGGCTCGTCAGGTGTGGCGGATCTCGGTGCCGAGCACCTTCAGGCACTCGCGCATGAAGGCAGACAGCGCCGTCCAGCCCTTGGCCGACACCATCGTGCCGTCGACCATCGCCTCGGTCGGCGACAGGTCGACATAGGTGCCACCGGCGAGCCGCACCTCGGGCTCGCAGGCGCCGAGCGCCGCGACGCGCTTGCCCTTCACGACGCCGTCGACGGCGATCAGGATCTGCACGCCGTGGCAGATCGTGAAGATCGGCTTGCCCGCCTCGTGGAAGTGCCGGACGATCGCCTGGATGCGCTTGTCGGTGCGGATGTACTCCGGGCCACGCCCGCCGGCGCAGTAGACGGCGTCGTACTGCTCGGGCTTCACCTCCGAGAACGACTTGTTGATGACGAAGTCGTGCCCGAGCTTCTCCGTATAGGTCTGGTGACCCTCGAAGTCGTGCAGCGACGTCTTCAGGATGTCGCCGGCGTTCTTGTCGGGGCAGATGACGTGGACGGTGTGGCCGACGGCCTCCATGCCCTGCTGGAAGACGAAGATCTCGTATTCCTCGGTGAAGTCGCCCGTCAACATGAGGATCTTCTTGCCAGGCATCGAACGGTTCCTTCCCAGACTGTCGCGTTGAAGCGTGTAGCGTTGTCGTTGCCCCTCGGCGGGGGATGGCGGTGCGCCGGCCGGGGCCGGCGGGTGGTGAGGGGCGGCGCCGGGCGCCGCGTCAGATCTCGAAGGCGGGCAGCAGCCGCTGGCGCGAGCGGGCGATGTGGTCGTGCATGGCGGCCGCCGCGGCGGCGCCGTCACCGCTCGCGAAGGCGTCCAGCAGCGCCTGGTGCTCGGTGAGCGCCTCCTCGGTGACGCGGGCGTGGAACATCAGGCGGAAGATGTGGAAGTGCGTGTGCTGGTGGGCGAGCGTGTGGCGGATCAGCTCGTTGCCGGCGAACTCCAGGATGCGGTCGTGGAAGACGGCGTCCTGGCGGGCGAAGGCGGAGTAGCGGCGGCGGGCGTCCTCGCCGCTGCCGGCGGTCATGGCCCCCGCGAGCTCCTGCAGCACGGCGAGCCGCTCGGCGGTCATCGCCTCGGCGGCGCGGCGGGCGCTGTCGGGCTCGAGCAGCAGGCGCAGTTCGTAGAGCTCGTCGAACTGGCGGCGTGAGATCTGCGGGGCGGCGCTGTAGCCGATCAGGTGGGTCTTCACCACCAGCCCCTCGCCCTCGAGGCGGCCGAGCGCCTCGCGGATCGGGGTGTGCGAGACCTGCAGTTCGCGGACGAGAGTGTCGACGGTGATGCGGGCGCCGGGCGCGATCTTCAGGCCCATCAGCTGGGCGAGGATCGCCTCGTACACCTTCTCAGCCAGTCCGTTGTGGCGCTGGATGGCCGTCATGTCCGCGCGGCGGTCCTCGAGTCTCGGTTGTGGTCGGCTGGAGTTTCGCATGGCCGCCCCTTGACAGGTCAGACAGCTAGCACGATGCTCCGCGCCAATCAATACGATATCCTATACAATCCGATATTGGACAGGGCGATGCGGATACCCAGTCCCGAGGCACTCGATCTCGCCGCCCGGCTGCTGCGCCAGCGGGGGGGTCCGCCGGCGCACGCCGATCTGCAGGCGGCCGTTCTCGTCGCCGCCGAGCGCAAGGGGCATCCCTCGCACGGCCTGCAGCGGCTGCCGCGCCTGCTCCTGCGCATCGAGCGCGGACTGATCGACCCGGCGGCGGAAGGCGCGTTCGTCTGGCGCGCCGCCGCCTTTCTCTGCGGCGAAGGCGAGAACGGCCTCGGGCCGGTCGTCGGCGAGAGGGCGATCGGCCTCCTCGCGGAGCGCATCGGCGAGACCGGCATCGCCGTCGCCGCGGTCCGCAACGCCAACCACCTCGGCATGCTCGCGCACTATGTCGAGAAGATCGCCGAACACGGCTGCATTGGCCTGGCGCTATCGTCCAGCGAGGCGCTGGTGCACCCGCACGGCGGCACGCGGGCGCTCCTCGGCACCAACCCGGTCGCCGTCGCCGTGCCCGTCGCGGGTGCGCCGCCGTTCGTCGTCGATCTCGCCACCAGCGTCGTCTCGATGGGCAAGGTCCATCACTACGCCGCCACGGGTGCGCCGCTCGAGCCGGGCTGGGCGAAGGACGGCGACGGCCGGCCGACCACCGACGCGACGCGGGCGAAGGCCGGCGCCATCGCCCCCTTCGGCGGCGCCAAGGGCTACGCCCTCGGCCTCGCCTTCGAGCTGCTGGTGGCCATGCCCGGCGACGGCGCCCGCCGCCGCGCCGACCGGGCCGACCGGGACGGCTTCGAGATCGCCCCCGCTTTGCTCGCCACCCTGCACGACCTGTCGCGGGCGGGCTGTCCTGCCTGACGCCTTCCAGAAACGACTGCACCCAAACCGCAGCACGCGCGAGGACCCAGCCGATGAGCCTGTTCGCCGCCCTCCGGCTTCCTCGCGAGATCCTCTTCGGCGCCGGCCAGGCCGACGCCGTCGGCATGGTCACCGCCCGCCACGGCAAGCGCGCCCTCGTCTGCACCGACGCGCGCTTCGCCGGCACGGCGGCGTTCGAGCGCCTGCTCGGCGCCCTCGAGGCGGCCGGGCTCACCGTCTCCGCCTTCGACGCGGTCGAGCCGGACGTGCCGACGGGCAACGTCGACGCCAGCGTCGCCCACGCCCGCGGCTTCACGCCGGACGTCGTCGTCGGCATCGGCGGCGGCTCGTGCCTCGACATGGCGAAGTGCACCGCCCTCCTCGTCCGCCACGGCGGCGGGCTCGCCGACTACTACGGCGAGTTCCGCGTTCCCGGGCCGACGCTGCCGGTCGTCGCCGTGCCGACCACCGCCGGCACCGGCTCGGAGGTCACCCCCGTCGCCGTCGTCTCCGACGAGAGCCGCACCCTCAAGGTCGGCATCTCCAGCCCGTGGCTGATCCCCGTCGCCGCAATCTGCGACCCCGACCTCACGATGACCTGCCCGCGCGGGCTGACGGCGATCGCCGGCGCGGACGCCCTCACCCACGCCATCGAGGCCTACACGGCGGTGCGCCGCGACGCCGATGCCCGGCTGCCACAGGAGCGCGTCTTCGTCGGCAAGGGCGCCCTCAGCGACCACTTCGCGCTGCTCGCCATCCGCCTCCTCGGGGCGAGCCTCGAGCGCGCCTGCACTGACGGCGCCGACGCGGCCGCCCGTGCGGACGTCATGCTCGGCGCGCTCGCCGCTGGCTGCGCCTTCGGGACCGCCGGGACCGGCGCGGCGCACGCCGTGCAGCACCCGGTCGGCGCCGTCACCGGCACGCCGCACGGCCTCGGCGTCGCGGCGATGCTGCCCTACGTGATGGCCTACAACCGGCCGGTGTCAGTGCCAGCCTTCGCCGACATCGCCGACGCCTTCGGCCTGTCGCCCGATGACGGCTCCCCCGAGGGAAAGGCCGCGGCCGCGATCGCCGAGGTGTCGCGGCTGTTTGCGGCGATTGGTATTCCCGTGGACCTGAAGGCATTGGGCCTGCCGGCCGACCGCCTCGACTGGACGGCCGAGCAGGCGATCGGCATCGACCGGTTGGTGAAGAATAACGCCCGCCCCATCGACCCCACCGAGATGCGCCGGCTCGTGGGCGCCGCCTATGGCGGACGCCTGTCGGCCGTCGGCTGAACGAGAGAGACCGAGCCGTTGACCACCGACCCCTTCCGCACCCGCGACCACGTAACCGACTTCGACGACAAGGTCGCCGCCTACCGCGAGCGCAGCGCGGCGACGCGGGGGAGACTGCGCACCGTGACCGTGCGCACCGGCGACGCCGCGGGAGAGGTGCTCGACCTGTTCTTCCCCGCCCCGGACAGCCACCCCGCCGCCGACGATGCGGCGCGCCCGGTGCACCTGTTCATCCACGGCGGCTACTGGCGGATGTTCTCCAAGGACGACTTCTCCTATGTCGCCGACACCGTCACCGCGACCGGCGCCATCGCCGCCGTGCTCGACTACGCGCTGATGCCGTCGGTGCGGCTTTCCGACATCGTCGGCCAGGTACGGCGCGCGCGGCGGTGGATCGCCGACACCATCGCCGAACACGGCGGCGACCCCGCCCGTGTCACCGTCTCCGGCCATTCGGCCGGCGCGCACCTCGCGACCTTCCTGTTCTCCGCCGACCAGCCGGACCCAGTCGCCGGCGCCCTTCTTCTCGGCGGCCTCTACGACCTCCGCCCGCTGCAGTCGTCCTTCCTGCAGCCACTGATCGGCCTGACCGACGAGGAGGTGCGGTCGCTCTCGCCGATCGACCACCGCCACAGCCCGGCGACGCGCGTGCGCGTGTTGTGGGGCGACCGCGAGACGCCACCGTTCCACGAGCAGGGGAGGGCCTTTGCCGGCCACCTTCGAGATCAGGGCGCGGATGTCGTCGCCATGGCGCTCGCCGACGCCGATCATATGAGCAGCGCCCTCGACCTCGGCTCCCCGGACACCGAGACGGGCCGCCACCTCGTCGGGCTGATCGCCGGTGAGGGAGACCGCCGCCCCTGACCCGACGCTACGGCCAGGTCGGCTCGGCGAGGGCGGCGAAGGCCGGCTTCGCGAACAGGTAGCCCTGCATCAGCCGCACCCCGAGATTGCGCAGGCAACGGTACTCGTCGACCGTCTCGACGCCCTCGCAGATCGCCGCGATCTCGAGATCGTGCAGCTTCCGCAGCACGTTCGCCACGATCGCCCGTTTCGCGCGGTCGGTGTCGACGTCGCGCACGAGGTCCATGTCGATCTTGACGAAGTCCGGCTGGAACTGGGCGAGCAGCCGCAGCCCCGAATAGCCGGAGCCGAAGTCGTCGATCGCCGTCTTGAAGCCGATCGCCCGGTAGGCGTTGAGGATGCCGAGGAGGTGCGCGGTATCGACGCGCTCCGTCTCGGTGAACTCGAACAGGATGTTCTGCAACGGAAAGTTCGCGCGCCCGGCGGCGAGCAGCGTCTGGCGGATGCAGGCGCGCGGCTCGTAGACGGCATTGGGCAGGAAGTTGATCGACAGCAGCGCGCCGTCGCCGGCGAGGCCGAGGCCGGCGGCGAGATCGATCGCCGTCGTCCGGCAGAGCTGGTCGAAGGCATAGCGGCTGTCGTCGGAGATCTGCGACAGCACGAAGCCGGCATCCTCGCCGGCTGCGCCGCGCACCAGGGCCTCCTGGGCGAGGACCTTTCGCTCCACCACGTCGATGATCGGCTGGAAGGCCATCGAAATCGGCTGCTCGAACCGGGCACCGCCCCGGCACGCCTGACACCCACTCGCCATCCGCTGGAAACTTTCCGACCGCTTCTTCCACCTGCTCCTCTTGGTACTGCCTCGGCTTGCTTGCGCCAAGCCAGCCTCAGAGCGCCCCCTTTGCGGGGGTGGGCGGTGGTCAGGCGTCGAGATGCCGGCGGATGTGGCGGTAGCCGTCGCGGTAGACCGCCTCCGGGCTCTCCGACAGGTCGCGCCAGATCTTCGTTGCCGCGGCGAGGTCGGGCAGGGCGCGGCCGAAGGCCTCGATCGTCAGCCAGCCGTCGTAGCCGCTCGCGCCGATGGCGGAAAACGTCTCCGCCCACGGGATGTTGCCGCGCCCGGGCACGCCGCGGTCGTTCTCGGAGATGTGGACGTGGACGACATTCCTGAGGTTGCGGGTGAAGGCGCCGACTGGGTCCGTCTCCTCGATGTTGGCGTGGAAGGTGTCATACATCGCCCGGATGTGCGGATGGTCGATCTCGTCGATGTGCGCCGACAGCGCGTCCATGGTGTTGACGAGGTAGCACTCGAAGCGGTTGAGGGCCTCGAGCCCGACCGTCACCCCACGCGCCGCCGCATGGTCGCCGATAGCGCGCTGCGCCTCCACCGAGCGGGCGAACTCCTCCGCCGTCGGGCCGGTACCGGAGAAATGGCCGAGGGTCGAGTGCAGCGGCCCGCACAGCGTCGTCGCGCCGAGCGCCGCCGCGCAGTCGATCGCGTGGCGGACGTACGCGACGCCAGCCGCCCGCGTGGCGGCGTCGGCGCCGATGAGGTTGTTCGCCGGATCGCCCATGGCGGAGACGGCGGTACGCTCGAGCCCGATCTCGTCGAGGAGATCGGCGGTGCGGCGGTAGTCGTCGGGGGTGCCTTCGAAGATCGGCACCTCGACGCCGTCGAAACCGGTCGCCTTGAGATCGCGCAGGATCGGCTCGTGATCCTTCGTCACCCGCGTCGTCCACAGGAACAGGCACATGCCGATCTTCATGGCGACTTTCCTCCCACGTCTCGCTGCCCGGAACCGGCGACGGGCCCGCCGGGCCAGGCCGGCCCCGGCCGTGCATCCCCGTGCCCTGAGCTGCCATCTGGTATGACCAAACGCGCCGGATGGGTCAACGGCGATCCCTGGAGGCCGGGCCTCGACTTCACATCGAGATGCCGAAGAAATTGTTTTGAATCAATCTCCTGATCACGGAGGAGACGGGCCCCGCGGCGCGCCTTGCACGGCCGTGGGGAATGGGCTAGAGCTTCGTGCAACGGCTTTGGTCGCACCAGATCGACCGGCGCATCCGCGACCGACAAGCTATCCGACGGCCTTCGGGCCCACCAACAAACGGTTCTGGGAGGAATCGGGCAGATGCATCTCTCCACGCACAACTGGATGCGGGCCGAGCCGCTCGAGATGACGCTGAAGCGCATCAAGAAGTTCGGCTACGAGTCGATCGAGATCTCCGGCGAACCCGCCCAGTACGACGTCAAGACCACCCGCGCGCTCCTGAAGGAGCACGGCATCCGTTGCTGGGGCGCCGTGACCTTGACGCTGGGCGAGCGCAACCTCGCCGCCCGCGACGAGGGCCAGCGGGCGCGCTCGGTCGATTACGTGAAGAGCGTCATCACAATGGTCTCCGAGCTCGAGGGCGAGATCATTACGCTGGTGCCCGCCACCGTCGGCAAGGTCGTGCCCGACGGCACCGAGGAAGAAGAGTGGGGCTGGGTTGTCGAGGCCACCAAGGAGTGCTTCGCCCACGGCAAGGCGAAGGGCGTCAGGATAGCCGTCGAGCCGCTCAACCGCTTCGAGACCTACCTCTTCAACCGCTGCGCCCAGGCGCTGGCGCTCGCCGACGCGGTGTCGCCGGAGTGCGGCGTCTGCCTCGACGCCTTCCACCTCAACATCGAGGAGGAGGACATGTACGAGGCGATCCGGCTCGCAGGGAAGCGCCTGTTCGACTTCCACGTCGCCGACAACAACCGCTTCGCCGCCGGTCTCGGCCAGCTCGACTGGGCGAAGATCGTCGGCACGCTGAAGGAGATCGGCTACGACGGCGCGCTGACGAACGAGTTCGTCGCCCCCGTCGACCGCACCCCGGCGGCCAAGTACCCGCATATGGTCGAGCGCAACCCGGTCGACATCCCGCCCGAGCAGCTGAAGTTCATCCAGGACCACGGCTCGAGCCTGCTGACGGAGGAGTTCTACTCCGACCAGATGCGCATCACCGCCGAGACGATCTTGCCGCTCATCCGGTAGGCCGCGGACCGACTCTCACGGAAGAGACTGGGGCGGGAAGGACATGGGCGGCAGGGACTTGTGCTGGAAGGACTGGGGCAGGACCGCGACCATGCAGGCAACAGCCACCGACATCCGCCACGCCGGTCTGCCGGCGCGGACCACGCGCGGGTTCTGAGATGCGCATCACATCGGCGAAGGCCTGGTGGGTCCGCATCCCGATCGAGGCGAGCCGCCAGCACCGCAGCGACTTCGGACGGCTCACCACCTTCGATGCGGCGATCCTGCGCATCGAGACCGACGACGGCCTCGTCGGCTGGGGCGAGGGCAAGAACGCCGCCGGCAGCGCCGGCACCTATGCGGCGCTCGTGCACATGCTCAACCACGAGGTGGCGCCCCGCCTGATCGGGCGCGATCCCGCCGACATCGTGCAGATCTGGGAGATGCTCTACAACGGCGTCCGCTCGGAGACGGCCGCCCTCTCCGGCCACGCCATGCCGGAGCTGTCGCGCCGCGGCGTCTCGGTGGCGGCGATCAGCGCCGTCGACATCGCACTCTGGGACATCCTCGGCAAGTCGCTCGGCCAGCCGGTCTGGCGCCTGCTCGGCGGCCGTAAGGCCGACCGCCTGCCCGCCTACGCCTCCGGCGGCTGGGCGCCGGCCGAGACGATCGGCGAGCAGCTGAAGTCCTACATCGCCGCCGGCGGCTTCCGCTCGGTGAAGATGCGCGTCGGCGCCATGGACGGCGCGCCGCACGTCTCCGCCGCCCGCGTCAAGGCCGCCCGCGCCGCGCTCGGGCCGGACGTCGAGCTGATGGTCGACGCCCACGGCACCTACACCGTCGCCGGCGCCAAGCGCTTCCTGCACCTCGTCGCCGACTGCGACCTCGCCTGGTTCGAGGAGCCGGTGATCGCCGACGACAAGGCCGGCATGGCCGAGGTGCGCGCCGCCGGCTGCGTGCCGATCGCCGCCGGTGAATCCGAGGCGACGCGCTTCGCCTTCCGCGACCTCGCGCTCCTGAAAGCGGTCGACGTCTTCCAGCCCGACCCGGCTTTCTGCGGCGGCATCACCGAGGCGATGCGCATCGGCGCGCTGGCGAGCGCCTTCAACCTCCGCCTCTCGCCGCACCTGTGGGCGGGCGCGCCTTGCTTCTTCGCGGGCCTGCATGTATGCGCGGCCTCTCCGGCGAGCTTCGTCATCGAATACTCGCTGGGCGCCAATCCCATGATCCACGACCTGGTCGAGGACGATGTTTCGGCGAGGGACGGCATGATCGCCATCCCGGACGGGCCCGGCCTCGGTTTTACCATCGCGGAGAGCTTCCTGGAGGCGCACGCGCACTGGAGCTGAGAGCCCGAGCATGAAGGAGAACAACCTCCTCCCCGACCTCGCCGCGTACCTTTACGCGCAGTCGACGTCCGCGAGCGGCCGGCTTCCCTCCGAGCGCGAGCTCGCCGAGCACTTCGCCGTCAGCCGCGGCCAGATCCGCGAGGTGCTGGCGATCCTCGAGGCGATGCGCATCGTCGAGCGGCGGGCGAAGTCGGGCATCTACCTCACGACGAACCAGGCGAGCGTCGAGGCGATGGCGCTGTTCGCCCGCGCCGGCGTGCCGCTCGATCCGATCCAGATCTACGAGACGGTGGAGCTGCGCAAGATCCACGAGATCAAGGCCGCCGAACTCGCCTGCACGCGCGCCACCGACGACAACTACGCGCGGCTGCGGGAAATCCTGCGCCTCTCGGAGGAGCGCCTCGCCGCCGGCGAGGGGCTCGCCCGCCAGGACCGCGACTTCCACCTCGAGATCGTCCGCGCCACCCAGAACAGCGTCTTCCACAAGGTCTGCAGCGTCTACTACATGATGGGCGAGCACCGCCTGCCGGTCTATTTCAGCGACCTCGAGCGCTCGCGGCGCAGCCACGTCGAGCACGTGCAGATCTTCGAGGCGCTGCTGCGCCGCGACGGCAACCTCGCCCAGGCCCTGATGAGCGCGCACCTGCAGGGCGCCGAGAGCTACTGGAAGGGCCTCATCGGTGCGGCCCAGGCGGAGGCCGCGGCCGCCGCGGCGGCGGCGGGTGCCCCGGCGGCGGCACCGGCGCTGGCGCGGGCCTGAGCGCATGCCGCTCATCCTCTCGACCCACGCCCTGCACCCGCGCGCCGCGGCCATGCTGCAGGGGGTCGGCGATCTCGTCGTGGCGAGCGCGTCCGACCTCGAGACGCTCAAGCGCGAGGGGCGCGACGCCGACATCATCATCGTCCGCGCGCCGCTGCCCGAGGCGCTGTTCGCCGAGGCGCCCCGCCTTAGGGCGGCGATCCGCCACGGCGCCGGCCTCGACATGATCCCGATCGAGGCGGCGACGCGCGCCGGCGTGCTCGTGGCGAACGTCCCGGCCGTCAACGCCGTCACCGTCGCCGAGCACGTCTTCCTGGTGACGCTGGCGCTGTTGCGCCGCTTCCGGCAGGTCGACGGCGATCTGCGCGCCCACGGCTGGGCCGCCGGCCGCGCCCACGCCGACCATGGCCATGACCTCGCCGGCCGCACCATGGGCATCGTCGGCTTGGGTGCCGTCGGCCGCGCCATTGCCCGTATCGCCCAGCACGGGTTCGGGCTCGACGTGGCGGCCTTCACGAGGACGCCAACAAATGTGCCGGAGGGCGTCCGCCCGCTCGATCTCGACACCCTCGTCGCCACCGCCGACGTGCTGGTGCTGTGCTGTCCGCTGACGCCCGAGACCCGCGGCCTGATCGGCCCGGACCGCATCGCGGCGATGAAGCCCGGCGCGCTCCTCGTCAACGTCGCCCGCGGCCCGGTCGTCGACGAGGCGGCGCTCGTCGCGGCGCTCGCGGCCGGCCGCATCGGCGGCGCCGCGCTCGACGTCTTCGACACCCAGCCGCTGCCGGCCGACCACCCATTGCTGTCGCTCGGAAACGTCGTGCTGACGCCGCACATGGCCGGCATCACCGAGGATTCGATGATGCGCATGGGCGTCGGCGCGGCCGGGGAGGCGATCCGCATCCTCGAAGGCCACCTGCCGCTGAACTTCCGCAATCCCGAGGTCGAGGCGCGCTACCGGCAGCGCTGGCCGGCACCGGCCTTAACGTCGGCGCGGCCGGGGGCGCTGTGATCGGAGTGGCATTCGACGCGACCTGCTAGCGCGCCGCGTCGGCGCGCTGCAGCATCGATCCCATCGCGGCGACCGCCACGCCGTAGCCGTCCGGTCCAAGGCCGGCGATCACCGCGGTGGCGATCCGCGAGACGAGGGAGCGGTGGTAGATCTCCTCGCGCCGGTGGACGTTGGAGATGTGCAGCTCGATGATCGGCCGGGCCGACATCTTCAGCGCGTCGAGGATCGGGATCGAGGTGAACGTCAGGCCCGCCGGGTTGATGACGATGCCGGCGCCGGCGTCGATCGCCTCGTGGATCCACTCGACGATCTCGCCCTCGTAGTTCGACTGGACGAACCGCAGCGGCCGGTCGCCGGCGGCCTGCCGGCACATCGCCTCGACGTCGGCAAGCGTCGCACGGCCGTAGATCTCCGGCTCGCGCGTGCCGAGGCGGTTCAGGTTCGGGCCGTTGATGACGACGATCGGTGAAGTCATGGCGGATGCTCAGCCTTCATAGCCCATCAGGCGCGGCAGCCAGAGGACGAGGTCGGGAAAGAGCGTGATCGCCGCCAGCGCCGCGATCATCACGTAGAGGAAGGGCAGCACGTCGACGACGAGCGCCTTCAGCGGCACCTCGGCGATGCGCGTCATGATGAAAAGCAACAGGCCGTAGGGCGGCGTCACCAGCCCGAGCATGATGTTGACGACCACGACGACGCCGAAGTGCACCATGTCGATGCCGAGCGCCTGCGCGGTCGGGATCAGCACCGGCACGATGACGAGCAGGATCGTCGTCCCCTCGAGCACGCAGCCGAGCAGCAGCAGCAGGATGTTGACGAGGATCAGGAAGCCGAGCGGCGAAAGGTCGAAGCTCGTCAGCAGCGCCTGCACCGAGGCCGGGACGTTCTCGACGGTGACGACGTAGTTGAAGACCTGCGCCCCGGCGAGCAGCATGCCGATCGAGGCGCTGGTGCGGGCGCTGACGAGCACCGAGCGATAGAGGTCGGCAAGGCCGACGCTGCGATAGAACACCGCCGAGACGAGCAGCGCATAGGCGGCGGCGACGGCGGCCGCCTCGGTCGGCGTCGTCACGCCGGTGTAGATGCCGCCGAGCAACACGACCGGCATCATCAGGACCGGGATCGCCCGCCAGGTGATGCCGGGCAGCCGGCGCAGCGGGATCGGCGGCTCGACGGGAAAGTTCCGCCGCCGCGCGATCGCCGCGACCAGCACCATCTGCGCCAGCGCCATCAGGAGGCCGGGGACGACACCGCCGAGGAACAGGTAGCCGATCGAGGCATCCGACACGAGCGCGTAGACGATCATCGGGATCGAGGGCGGGATGATCGGCCCGATGACCGAGGTGACGGCGGTCAGCGCGGCGGCGAAGCTCGGCGTGTACTTGCCGTCCTTGGTCATCATCAGCTGCATCATCCGGCCGGTGCCGGCGGCATCGGCGATGGCCGAGCCGGACATGCCGGCGAAGATGATGCTCTGCAGGATGTTGACGTGGGCGAGCCCGCCGCGGAAGCGGCCGACGAAGGCGTCGCAGAAGCGCAGCAGCCGCTCCGACATCGAGCCGATGTTCATGAGTTCGGCGGCGAGGATGAACAAGGGCACCGCCAGGATGACGTAGTTGACGTACATCCCGTTGAGGATCTGCTCGGCCACCGTGCCAATGTCGAGCCCGGCGAGCAGCAGGTAGAGGATCGATCCGGCGATCATCGCGTGGCCGATCGGCAGGCCGAGGAAGGCGAGCACGGTGATCGCGACGATCGAGATCGAGAAGGGGCTCGCGACGTTCACAGCGCCGACCCCGTGCCGTCCCCCGCCGCCGGCGGCTCGCCGACGAGGGCGCGCCAGCCGAGGAAGAGGTAGCGCGCGATCGCCGCCACCACGAAGACGACGTAGACCGAGAAAAGCCAGTCGAAGCGGATCTTCAGGTAGGCGGTCTTCTCGACCTTCATGAAGGTGACGTAGTCGACGACGGCCGGCAGCGAGATCGCGTAGAGCGCGACCAGCGACAGCGCCGAGACGACGAACAGGACACGCCGGGTCCGCCGCCCGGCCATGGCGTAGAAGAGGTCGAAGCGGATCTCCTCGTCCTCCCGCAGCACGAACGCCGCGCCCCACAGCACCAGCCAGACCCAGAGCACGAGCGAGAGCTCGTTGGTCCAGCCGACCGGCAGGTCGAGCAGGTAGCGGAAGACGATCTGGACGAGGAAGGCGACGAACATCACCGCCAGCATCGCCGCGATGAGGCCCTCGTTCAGCCGGTAGAGCCAGGCGCCGAGGCGGCGCACACGCGTCTGCAAGGGTCGTGCTCCCTCGGGCGTCTCGCCGGCGGGGCGCCGGGCGTGGAGGGCGCCCGGACGGGCGCGCGGACCGGCACGCGCCGCTCGCCGCGGCGCGCGCCGGATCGGTCGTCAGAGGGCGTTGATCTTCTCGACGATCCCCGGCGCCCAGTCCTTGGCGAGGTCGGAGGCGAGGTACTTCTCCTGGGCGAACGTGCGGAAGGCCGCGACGTCGGGCTCGTAGATCTTGAGACCGCGCTCCGTGAACGTCGCGGCGAGCGCCTTCTCGCGGGCGAGGTGCTTCTCGGTGCTCATGGCGATCGCCTCGTCGGCGGCCTTCTGGAACTTCGCCTGCGTCTCCGCCGACATCTCGTTCCACACCTTGCTGGAAACGACCAGGAGGTCGAAGCCGACGAGGTGCGAGGTCATGACGATCTGCGACATCACCTCGTAGAACTTCATGTTCTCGACGTTCGGCAGCGGGTTGTCCTGGCCGTCGATCGCCCCGGTCTGCAGCCCCGTATAGACCTCGGCATAGGCCATCGCGACGGGGTTCGCCCCGAGCGCCGTGCCGAGGAACTGCCAGGCGTCGCCGCCGGGCATCCTGAGCTTGATGCCGGCCATGTCGGCGGGCGTCTTGATCTCCTTCTCCGGCTTCAGGCCGACCTGGCGTGTGCCGAAATAGGTCGGCCCGAGGATGCGCACGCCGAGCTGGTCCTCGGCCATCTTCGCCATCTCCTGGCCGACGTCGCTCGCGAAGAAGGCCTTCAGGTGGGCGGCGTCGCGGAAGAGGTAGGCGGAGGTCAGCACCGACCACGCCGGGATCTGCTTGGAGATGTCCTGCGGGGCGATGTTGCCCATCTCGAGGTTGCCGCGCTGCAGGGCGACGAGCTCGGTGCCCTGCTTGAACAGGTTGCCGCCGTAGTAGCCCTCGAAGATGAAGTCGTCGGTGATGGCGTTCGAGAACATCTTCATCATCTCGGCGCGGATGTCCTGCTCGGAGAACACCGCCGAGAAGCGCAGCTTCGGCTTGTCCTGCGCGAAGACGCCCGTCGGGCGCGCCAGAGCGAGGGCACCGGCACCGGCGAGGCCGGCGGCGAGGAATGTCCGTCGTGTCGTCATCGTGAAGTCCTCCCTGTTTGGTTTTCGTTGCGTGTCGGTCTGGCGGCCGCCCGGACGCTGGTCCTCCCTCAGGCGGCGGCTTCGAAGTGGCCGGTCATCGCCACCGGGTCGGGTGCGAGCCCGGTGAAGAGCTCGAAGGCGCGCACCGCCTGGTAGATCGCCATGCCCGTGCCCGGCAGAACGCGGCACCCGGCGGCGCGGGCGGCCTGCAGCAGCGCGGTCTCGGCGGGGAAATAGACGATGTCGGCCACCCACTGCGCCGGCGTCAGGCCGCTCGTGTCGAAGGGCGTGCCGGGATACTTCGCCATGCCGATCGGCGTCGTGTTGACGATGCCGTCGGCGCCGGCGATGTCGGCGGAACCCACCCGCACGCGGCCCGGGGCGATCGACGCGAAGCGGCCCGCCAGCGCCTCGGCCTGCATCCGGTCGAGGTCGACGATCGAGAGCTCCGCGACGCCGAGCTCGAGCAGGGCGTGGGCGACCGCCGCGCCGGCGCCGCCCGCGCCGAACTGCACGACCCGCCCGAGGGCGCAGCCGCCCATCGTCTCCTCGAAGCTGCGGGCGAACCCCCAGCCGTCGGTGTTGAAGCCGAGAATGTGACCGTCGCGGAAGACGACCGTGTTGGCGGCGCCGACGACAGCGGCCTCCTGCGATGTCTGCGACAGGTGGGAGAGGACGCGGCGCTTGAACGGATGGGTGACGTTGAGGCCGCGGAAGCCGAGCTCCCGCACCGTCGCGAGGACCGCTCCGAGGGCCTCGTCCGGCAGCCCCAGCGCGTCGAAATCGATGAGCCGGTAGGCGTAGCGCAGTCCGAGCCGTGCGCCTTCGCTCTCGTGCATGAACGGCGTGCGCGAGGCCTGGATGCCCCGGCCGACCAGCCCGACCATGAGGTCGGCGCCGTCGCCCGTGCCGCGGCCGGGGACGCGGCCCCGCCCGTCGCCGACGAGGCCGGCGAGACGCTCGTGAAGTGTGCCCGTCTCGACCGCCAAGACGCTTCCCCGGTCGGAAGCCGCCTTCGGGCTCCCTTGTCATTCGTTGGCCCGCGTCGATAAATGACACGGACTGAAACCCACAATGTACGAACTAGATAGTTTGGTCAACGACCCCGAGGGGCGAGAAGGCGGCGGATGGCGACCCGAGACGACGCGCGCCGGCGCAAGGCGGACGGAGCCCCGACGCGGCAGCAGGATCCGGAGGGGACGCGGCGGAACATCCTCGAGATCGCCTCGGAGGAATTCGCCCTGAACGGGCTGTCGGGCGCCCGGATCGACGAGATCGCCGCCCGCACGCGCTCGTCGAAGCGGATGATCTACTACTACTTCGGCGACAAGGAGGGGCTGTACCTCGCCGCGCTGGAGAACGCCTATCGGCTGGTGCGCGAGGGCGAGGCGGAGCTCGACACCGACGGCCTGCCGCCGGTCGAGGCGCTACGGCGTCTCGTCGAGTTCACCTTCGACCATCACCACCAGCACGAATCCTTCATCCGCATGGTGATGATCGAGAACATCCATCACGCCGACTATCTCGACCGCTCCGAGGTCATCCGGCAGCTGAACGTCACCGCCATCGACAACATCGCCAGCATCTACTCGCGCGGCGTGGCGGAGGGCTGGTTCCGACCCGGGCTCGACCCCGTCGACCTGCACTGGCAGATCAGCGCGCTCTGCTTCTTCAACGTCTCCAACCGGGCGACCTTCTCCCGCATCTTCGACCGCGACCTCGGCAGCCTGGAGGCCCAGGCGACCCTGCGCGGCCAGGTCGTCGACATGGTGCTGCGGTTCGTCATGCGCGCCGACCGCCTCGCCGCCGAGTAGCGCCGCCGCCAACGCCGGCGATCCTCCGCACCGGACCGCCGGCCTTGAATCGACGCCGGCGGCCGCGTACGTCATTATGTACAAACCAGTTCGTTATAATGGTTGGGAGGGCGCCATGCGGAGGTCGATCGCCACGGTGTCGATCAGCGGCGACTTCGCCGAGAAGCTCGAGGCCATCGCCGCGGCGGGGTTCGACGGCATCGAGATCTTCGAGAACGACTTCCTCGCCTTCGACGGCTCGCCGCGCGATGTCGGCCGCATGGCCCGCGACGCCGGCCTCGAGATCACCCTCTTCCAGCCCTTCCGCGACTTCGAGGGCCTGCCGGAGCCGCTCCGCGCCCGCACCTTCGACCGGGCCGAGCGCAAGTTCGACGTCATGGCCGAGCTCGGCACCGACCTGATGCTCGTCTGCTCGAGCGTCTCCCAGGCGGCCCTCGGTGGCATCGACCGCGCCGCCGCCGACTTCCACGAGCTCGGCGAGCGCGCGGCCCGCCGCGGGCTGCGCGTCGGCTACGAGGCGCTCGCCTGGGGCCGCACCGTCAGCGACCACCGCGACGCCTGGGAGATCGTGCGGCGGGCGGACCACCCGGCGATCGGCCTCGTGCTCGATTCCTTCCACACGCTCGCCCGCGGCATCGACGTCGACACCATCCGCGCCATTCCGGCGGACCGCATCTTCATCGTCCAGCTCGCCGACGCCCCGGCGGTGCCGATGGATTTCCTCTACTGGAGCCGGCACTTCCGCAACATGCCGGGGGAAGGCGACCTGCCCGTCGAGGCGTTCATGCGGGCGGTCGCGGCGACCGGCTACGACGGCTATCTCTCGCTGGAGATCTTCAACGACGTCTTCCGCGGCGGCTCGCCGAAGTCGATCGCCGTCGACGGCCATCGCTCCCTCGTCCACCTGATGGACAAGGTGCGCCGCGCCGAGCCGGGCATCCGGATCTCGGTCCCGCCGATGCCGGCGCGGGCGACGGTGCAGGGGATCGAGTTCGTCGAGTTCGCCTCCGGCGACGAGGGCGGCGCGGCGCTGCGATCCGAACTCGCCGTCCTCGGCTTCTCGGAGGCCGGCCGTCACCGCTCCAAGGACGTGACGCTGTTCCGGCAGGGCGAGGTCAACATCGTCGTCAACAGCGACCGCGCCGGGCTGGCGCGCGCGTCCTTCCTCACCCACGGCACCTCCGCCTATGCGATCGGCCTGCGGGTCGACGACGCCGCCGCCGCGCTCGAGCGGGCCCGCGCGCTCGGCGCCGAGACGTTCGAGCAGCCGGTCGGGCCGGGCGAGCTCCTGATCCCGGCGATCCGCGGCGTCGGCGGCGGCCTCGTCTACTTCGTCGACGGCGTCTCGCCGCTGTCGAAGGTGTGGGAGATCGAGTTCACGCCGAGCGACGCCGCCCCCCGTCCCGGCGTCGGGCTGACGCGGATCGATCACCTCGGCCAGACTGTCGAGCAGGACGAGTTGCTGTCGTGGCTGCTCTACTACACCGCGATTTTCCGCACCGAGAAGACGCCCCAGGTCGACGTCGTCGACCCCGGCGGCCTCATCCGCAGCCAGGCGATCGAGAGCGCCGACGGCGGCTTCCGGCTGGCGCTCAACAGTGCCGAGAACCGCCGGACGATGGCCGGCCGGTTCATCACCGAGAGCTTCGGCTCCGGCCTGCAGCACATCGCGTTCGCCACCGACGATCTCTTCGCCACCGCCGGGAAGCTCGCCGGCGCCGGCTTCCGGTCGCTGCCGATCTCGCCGAACTACTACGACGACATCGAGGCGCGCTTTGGCCTCGATCCCGCGGTGTCGGACCGCATCCGGGCGGCGAACATCCTCTACGACCGCGACGAGGGCGGCGAGTTCTTCCAGCTCTACGCGCCGGCGTGGGCCTCGGGCTTCATCCTCGAGGTGGTGGAACGGCGCGGGCGCTACCGCGGCTACGGCGCCCCCAACGCCCCCTTTCGCATCGCCGCCCAGAAGCGGCTGCTCGGATCACGACGGCCCTAGCCGCGCGACCAGTGGCACACGCGACGCCCCCCGATCATCGGCACCGCGGCGCCCGCCTATCGATGCGCCGGCTCGGCCAGATCCGCCCGCATCGTCCGCCCCAGCTGCCGCGCCGACTTGACGCGCGGCAGCGCCATCTCCGCGATCGGAGCCCGCGCGGCGCCGAAGCGTTCTTCGTACTCATGGAAGTTGTCGAAGCGTCGGCGGGTGACGTTGTCGACGAAGGTCTCGGCCGGCACCCCCTCGGCGAGTAGGAGGGCATGATCCTCGAGCTCGATGTGGAAGTAGACGAAGCGGTCGCCGACCTCGGCCGCCGCCATCCGCGTGATCGTCCAGCCGTTCACCAGCGCGCCCGCCTGGACGAGCACACCGTCGATCAGGAGGGCGTGATCCGGCGACAGGCAAAGGTCGCGGTTCGGCAGCCCGTCGCCGAGGGCACCCGGGGCGATCCGGATCGGCAGCACGCGCAGAGGGTCGCCGAAGCGGGAATGGCAAGTCTGCCGACCGACCCATAGCACGGGGCGGTGCTCCCCCGTGGCGGTCAGGACGACGTCGCCGATCGCGAGGCGCTCGACGGGAACACTGCCGCCGGGCGTGGCAATGGCGGTTCCGGCGAGGAAGCAGACCGGCAGCGGGCCGCTGTTGGTGGGCTCGACGTTACCCTGCTGAAGGCCGGTGTCGTTTGTGAACAGAAAATAGACATCAGGGGCTAACTCGCTCGATCCGACAATGCCGCCGTTCGAGAACGTGGCAACGGTCCAGGCCACGCTGGATTGGCCGTTGACCGTAAAGATGCTGTCGACTTCGATCGGATTCTCCGAGACCCGCAGCCCGCCGCCAGTGCCAGACCCGGAAGAATTGATCGTCAATTCCGACTGGTTGATGGTCACGGGATAGGTGTGCGCGAATAACCAGTCTTCGGCCATGGCCGCCTCCCTGCTGGGAGGCACGCTAGCCGAGCGCCGTCTCCGTTCCATGACGGACGCGGGCGACCGCACGGGCCCCCGATGCCGGCATCGTTCACACGACTGTCAAGTGGAGCCAGCAAAACAATGTCGTGGCTGACGCGCGTGCCGGCACCGGCCGGCGACGCGGGGAGGCGGCCGCGCTGAACGGATGCGCTGGTGTCAACCGACTTCGCAGACCCCCGGACCGGAAACGGCGCGGCGCCCGTCTCGACGGATGCGCCGGCTGGCGTCGACGCGCGCGACACGCCCGAGTACGAGGCGCTGGAGGCGGAGGTCCGAAAGATGGACGCCGACGGCCCGCTCAGCGTGCGCTGGGCCTCCGTCGTCGCCGATGGCCTCGACTTCCTGCGCGTCCGGTCGAAGGACCTCCTGGTGGCGGCCTGGGTCACCTATGGCCTCTCCCGCCAGGAGAGCTACCGGGGTCTCGCCACCGGCCTCGGTCTCGTCGACGGGATGCTGCGCACCCATTGGGACGGGCTGTTCCCGCCGCTGCGGCGCGAGCGGGCGCGGATCGCCGCCCTCGACTGGCTGTTCGAGCGGCTCGCGAGCCTGTTCGCCGATCGCGAACCCGAGGAAGGGGAGGGGCCGGCGGTCGCCGCGGCCGCCGCGGCTCTCGCCTCGATCGCCGCCTTCGCCGATGACAAGCTGCCGGGCAGGCAGATCGCCACGCACGAACTGCTGCGGATGCTGACGCGGCGGGCGGACGTCGCGCGGCAGGCAGAGGCGCAGGCTTCAGTGGCCCCGGCGACGCCGGCCGCGCTGCGCCCCGCCACCACTGTCGCGGCTGCGACGGCTTCGGCTCCCGCCAGCGCACCGCGTCCAGTCACGTTCACGCCTGTCCCGCTTCCCACCGTCGCGGCGCTGCCAAGCGGAGCTGACGCCGGAGAGATCGGCCGGGCGATCGGCCAGATCGAGACCAACCTTCGCCAGGTCGCGGCGGCGCTGCGCGAGGCGGACCCGACCGACCCGCGCGCCTACGTCCTCGCCCGCACCGCCGCCTGGTTGCCAGTGCAGCAACTGCCACCTCACACCGACCGGCGCACGCTTCTCGCTCCGCCCTCCGCCGAGCGCCTCGCCGCCATCGCCGCCCTGACGACAAACGGCCGTCCACGCGACGCGCTGCTCGCCGTCGAGGCGACCGCCTCGACGGCGGTGTTCTGGCTCGACGGCCAGCGCCTCGCCGTCGAGACACTGACGGCGCTGGGCGCCGAGTTCGGGCGGGCGCGGGAGGCCGTCACCGGGCTGGTGGGGGCGTTCGTCCGCCGCTTCCCGCTCCTGCTCGACCTCTCCTTCGCCAACGGCGATCCGTTCGCGGCACCGGCGACCCGCCGCTGGCTGGAGGAGAGCGCCGGCCTCGGTGCGCCCACCGGCGGCAACGGCGCCGGCGACGGCGGCGAGGTCGCGACGATCGTCGCCGAGGCGACGACGCTGGCGGAGGCCGGTCGGGCACGCGAGGCGATGGTGCTGCTGGCGCAGGCGATCCGCGCCACCGCCGTCGGCCGCGAACGCTTCCTGCTCCGCCTCGCCCAGGCGGAGCTCGGCCTCGCGCACGCTATGGTTCCGCTGGCGCTCGAACTGCTCGCGCTGCTGGCCGACGAGGCCGACACGCTCGGCCTCGAGAGCTGGGAGCCCGATCTCGCCGCCCGCGCCAGCGAACTCTGGCTGCGTGCGCTCGCCCACCCCGGTGCGAAGTCGCTCCCGGCCGACCTGCACCGGCAGGCGAGCGACCGTGCCCGCAGCCGCCTCACCCGCACCGACGCGGCAATCGCCGCCCGTTACCTCAGTTGAGACCAACACCCGGGGACA
The DNA here is from genome assembly GCA_945898215.1 of Pseudoxanthobacter soli DSM 19599. Lineage (GTDB taxonomy): Bacteria > Pseudomonadota > Alphaproteobacteria > Rhizobiales > Segnochrobactraceae > CAMDHY01. Next base: position 64,681 of record CAMDHY010000003.1, read on the forward strand.
GATCATGGCCAGCGAAAGCTCAGTCGCTCCGAAGGAGCGCGTCAACATCCGCTACAAGCCGGCGATCGGCAACGCCAAGGAAGAAGTCGAGCTGCCGCTGAAGCTCCTGATGGTCGGCGACTACACGCTGAAGGCGGATGATCGGCCGATCGACGAGCGGTCCCTCGTTTCGATCGACAAGGACACCTTCGACGAGGTGCTGAAGGGCTACAATCTCAACCTCGATCTCAGCGTCGACAGCAAGCTCGACGAGGCCGTCAGCGACGAGAAGATGGCGGTATCGCTGAAGTTCGAGCGGCTGCGCGATTTCGAGCCCGAGCAGGTGGTCCAACAGATCCCGGAGCTGAAGCGGCTGCTCGAGCTGCGCGACGCGCTGCTCGCCCTGAAGGGTCCGCTCGGCAACGTCCCGGCCTTCCGCAAGGCGATCCAGGGCGTGCTCGAGGACGAGACGAGCCGCACCCAGCTCGTTTCCGAGCTCCTCGGCGACAAGCCCGCAACCGAATGACCCGGCGGACGCCGCCAGCGACAGGAGTGCTCCGCTCATGACGAACACGGATGTCCAGACGACCGCCGACGCCGGTGCCACGACGACCACCGAAGCGTCGATCCTCGACCAGATCCTGCACGAGACCCGGTTGCGCCCGAACGACGAAGGCTACGACGTCGCCAAGCGGGGCGTCGCGGCCTTCATCTCCGAGCTGATGAAGCCGGCGCGCGCCGACGAGAAGGTCAACAACGCCATCGTCGACCAGATGATCGCCGAGATCGACCGCAAGGTCTCCGCCCAGCTCGACACCGTCCTCCACAACGAACAGTATCAGGCGCTCGAGTCGGCTTGGCGCAGCCTCAAATTCGTCATCGACCGCACCGATTTCCGCCAGAACATCCGCATCGAGATGCTGAGCACCTCGAAGGACGAGCTACTGAACGACTTCGAGGATGCGCCGGAGACGGTCAAGGCCGGCTTCTACAAGCACATCTACACGGCGGAGTTCGGCCAGTTCGGCGGCCAGCCGATCGGCGCGATCATCACCAACTACGAGTTCGGCATCGGCAACCAGGACATCAAGCTGATGCAGTACATGGCGAGCGTCGGCTCGATGGCGCACGCCCCGATCATCGGCGCTGCCGCACCCTCGATGTTCGGCGTCGACAAGTTCGAGGAAGTCGCCAACCTCAAGGACCTCGCCTCGATCTTCCAGGGCCCGAAGTACGCCAAGTGGAACTCGTTCCGCGAGAGCGAGGATGCCCGCTATTTCGGCCTCGCGATGCCGCGCTTCCTGCTCCGGCTACCCTATGGCCCCGACACCGTGCCGGTGAAGAGCTTCAACTACGACGAGAGCGTCGCCGGCGAGACAGAGAACTACCTGTGGGGCAACGCCTCGATGGCGTTCGCCACGCGGCTCACCGACAGCTTCGCGAAGTTCCGCTGGTGCCCGAACATCATCGGCCCGCAGTCGGGCGGCGCGGTGGAGAACCTGCCGGTGCACACCTTCGAGTCCCTCGGCCAGCTGCAGGCGAAGATCCCGACCGAGGTGCTCGTCTCCGACCGCCGCGAGTACGAACTGGCCGAGCAGGGCCTGATCGCGCTCACCATGCGCAAGGGCTCCGACAACGCCGCCTTCTTCTCCGCCAACTCCGTGCAGAAGCCGAAGTACTTCGGCACCTCGTCGGAGGGCAAGGAGGCCGAGCTCAACTACAAGCTCGGCACGCAGCTGCCCTACATGTTCATCATCAATCGCCTGGCGCACTACATCAAGGTGCTGCAGCGCGAGAACATCGGCAGCTGGAAGAGCCGCGGCGAGCTCGAGGGCGAGCTCAACAAGTGGATCCGCCAGTACGTCGCCGACCAGGAGAACCCGTCGGCCGAGGTGCGCTCGCGCAAGCCGCTGCGCAAGGCCGAGATCGTCGTCGAGGACGTCGAGGGCGAGCCGGGCTGGTACCGCGTCAACATGGCCGTGCAGCCGCACTTCAAGTACATGGGTGCCGACTTCACGCTGTCCCTGAAGGGCAAGCTCGACAAGAGCTGATGGCCGCCCGCACCCTCACCGAGCGCATCGCGCTCGCCGCGGAGGCGCCCGGCCGCCGCGCTGCTGTCGACCGCAACACCGCGGTCGACAGCGTGCTGGCGAACCTCAAGGACGTGCTGAACTCCCGGGCCGGCTGCGCGGAAACGCGGCCGGACCTCGGCGTGCCGGACTTCAACGATCTCGTCGGCAAGTTTCCGGACGCGATCCACATCATCGCGCGCGCGGTGAAGGATCAGATCGACCGCTTCGAGCCGCGCCTCACTGCGGTCAGCGTCCGCCACGTCGAGGACCCCGACAATCCGCTCAACCTCGTCTTCGAGATCCACGCAGCTCTCGTCGTCGACGGCACGGAGGGCCGCGTCACCTTCGAGACGGTGCTCGGCGACGACGGCTTCATGCAGGTGAGGAACTGACAGGTGAGGAACTGACCGGGCGATGGCGTTCAACCGCTACTACGAGGACGAACTCGCCTACCTGCGCGATCTCGGCGACCTGTTCGCCCACGAGAACCCGACGCTCGCCGGCTTCCTGTCGCGCGAGGCGAGCGATCCCGACGTCGAGCGCCTGCTCGAGGGCTTCGCCTTCCTCACCGCGCGGCTCCGCCAGAAGCTCGACGACGAGCTGCCGGAGGCGGTGCACGGCCTCATGGAGATCGTCTGGCCGCACTATCTGCGGCCGCTGCCGCCGCTGACGATCGTCGCCTTCGACCAGGTCGGCGGCGGCGGCCCGGTGCCGATCCGGGTGCCGCGGGGCACGCAGGTCCGCTCCCGCCCGGTCGACGGCACGAGCTGTGCCTTCGCGACGAGCTATCACGTCGACGTCCTGCCGCTCGCCGTGGCGGCGGCCGAGATCGACAACCGCTCGACCTCAAGCCGCCTCGTCGTCGAGATCAGGACGACGCCGCGCGGCAGCCTGCGCGCCCTCCAGGGTGGCAGGCTGCGCCTGCACTTCAGCACCGAGCGCGACCCGCTGGTGGGCCGCGTGCTCTATCTCTGGATGCTGCGCTACACCACCACGATCACTGCCACGACCGACACCGGCGAGACGGTCGAGCTCGGTCCGGCCGCATGCCGGCCGGTCGGCTTCGCCGAGGACGAGGCGGTGCTGCCGGCGCCTGCCACCGCCTTCCCCGCCTTCCGCCTGCTGCAAGAATATCTCGCCTTCCCGGCGAAGTTCCTGTTCGTCGACGTCGAGGGGCTCGAGCCGCTGGTGGCCTCGGCGGGCACCCGCCTGACGCTCGCCTTCGAGTTCCGCCGGCCGCTGCCCGCCCAGGCACGGCTGTCGGGGGCGCAGATCCGGCTGAACGCGACGCCGGCCGTCAACCTCTTCGAGGCGGAGGCGCAGCCGATCGCGGTCAGTGCGGCCAAGACCGAATACCGCGTCGTGGCCGCCGGCGCGCCGGCGGTCGCCATCCATGCGGTCGAGGCGGCGGTCGGGCACGTGCAGGGGCGCGGCGAGCGGGTGCCGATCCACCCGTTCCATTCCTTCCGCCACGATGGTGCCGCCGGCGGCGACGGCCGGCTCTACTTCAAGGTGCGCGTCCGTCCCGCGGTGGTCGGCAATGGCATCGACCACTATGTCGCCTTCGTCGACGGCTCGGATCGCATCGCCACGCCGCAGGTCGAGGTCGTCTCGCTGACCCTGTCGGCCTCCAACGGCCGCCTGGCGCAACGCATCGCCGTCGGCCACATCGACCAGGCCGGCTGGAACACGCCCTCGACGGTGTCCTTCTCGAACATCGCGAGCGTCTTGGGGGAAGTGCCGCCACCGATCGAGGACGCCCTGTTGTGGCGGCTGATCTCCAACCTCGCGCGCAACTTCCGCACGATCGTTGGCCGCGAGCCGCTGCGGGCCCTGATCGCCTCCCACGACTTCCGCGCCCTCCACGACGCCCAGGCGCGGAGGCGGCTCGAACTGCTGCTCTCCGGCATTGAGGACTTCACCGACCAGCCGGGCGACGCGATCGTCCGCGGCGCGCCGGTACGGCTCCGGCGGCTCGTCCTCACGGTGGCGGAGAGCCGCCTCGGTGGCGAAGCGGAGATGTTCCTGTTCGGCACCGTCCTCGACGCCTTCCTCGCCGCCTATGCCGGCATCAACAGCCTGCAACGCCTCACCATCCGGGGCTCCGAGGAGAACGCCAGCTACGACTATCCGATGCGGCGCGGCCTCGGCACGGCCGTCTGATGGACACCGCCGAACCGTCGGCCGCGGATCCGCCGCTCGCCGCGCTCAAGGACGCCTCGCTGCTGGCGCTGGCGCTGGCGATCGAACGGGCTCATCCGGATGCGCCCGCGATCGGCGAGGCCGAGGCCCCGGCGCGCGAGAGCGTGCGCTTCCGGGCGCACTGGGGACTCGGCTTCGCCGATGCGGAAGTGCGGTCGATCGAGCCGGCGGAGGGCGGCCAGGGGCCTCTCACGGTGTTCCAGACGGTGATCGGCCTGCACGGCCCGTCGTCGCCGTTGCCGCCCTACATCACCGAGCGGGTCATCGCCACCGACGGAGCCGACGGGGCGCTGGCGCATTTCCTCGACTTCTTCAACCACCGCCTCGCCAGCCTGCTGGTGCGCGTCTGGAAGCAGCGCCGGCACCACCTGCGCTATCGGCCCGGCGCGCTCGATCCGCTGTCGGTGCGGGCGCTGACGCTCGCGGGTCTGCCGCCCGGACCGGTTCCCGGTGGCCTGTCCGCCCCGCGGCTGCTGTCGGTGCTGGGGCTGCTCACCCTCGCCAACCGCTCGGCGGGGTCGCTCGCCGCCATCGTCTCCGTCTATGCCGGCGTCGCCTGCCGCGTCGAGGAGTTCCACGAACGTATCGTTGAGATCCCGCCCGAGGACCGCTCCCACCTCGGGCGATCCGGCTGCGGGCTCGGCGAGGACTTCGTCATCGGAGACCGCCTCGTGGATCGTCTCGGGGCCTTCCGCCTTGTGATCGGCCCCGTCGACAGCGACGGCCTGGAGGCCCTTTTGCCGACCTCGCCCCTGCGCCGGACGATCGACGACCTCGTCGCCTTCGCGGTCCGCGAGCCGCTCGCCTGCCGGGTCGCCGTGGAGATCGCCGCCGGCGAGACGCCGCCGTGGACCCTGGGGGAGGGGCGTCTTGGGTGGACGACGTGGGTGGCGCCCGACCCCGATGTGACAAGCGTCGTCTTTCTGTAATCGGGGCTGTGTTTTATGCGGGTTATCAGGGGCCAACGGGCGTTCCACGTCGTTCGTTCACGCCAGTCCGCCAGGTCGGTGCCGGTGCAGCGTCGACCGTCTTCCGCGGCGGAATGGCTTGGGCCCCCCGAAGATCAGGCTCCCGGGCCGCGGCCCGGCTGGGGAACGAGACGACGATGCGGCTCCGGCTGACGGTCATCAGCGATCATCGGCGGGAGCTCGCGGACCGCGCCGGCCACGAATTCTCCGAAGCCGGCGGCGTCGTCGGCCGAAGCGCGACCGCCGACTGGTCGCTGCCGGACCAGACCAAGACACTGTCCTCGCGCCACCTGTCGATCACCTTCGCGGACGGAACCTTCCGCATCACCGACACGAGCACGAACGGCGTCTATCTCAACAGCGTCGAGATGCCCCTCGGGCGCGGCGCGACGATGCCACTGCGCTCCGGCGACACGCTCTATTTCGGCCCCTATGTCGTCGGCGTCGAGATCGTCGCCGACGCCCTCGACGGCCGCCAGCGCCTCGGCCTCAGCGCGGGCTGGAAGGCGGTGCGCGGCGACGAGGCGCCGGCGGCCGCCCCCCGCATCCCGACCGGTCTCGACGATCTGTTGCCGTCGGGCGCGGGTGCCGACGCCGACGGGCTGCTCGCCTCGAGTTCGGCTGCGGTGTCGACGCCGCGCGCACGGCTGCTGGCCCGCCGGCAGGAGGTCGACCCGATCGCCGGTCTCGACGCCGCGCCGTCGGACGGCCATGCCGCCGACGACATCGGACGCCGCGACGACGATCTCCTGGCGCCGCTGCCGACGTCACCGGGCGCGCCCGTGCGGCGGCCGCTGCCGCCGGCCGGCGCCGCTGCGGCGCGGCCGCCGCCTGCGGCGATCATCCCGCCGAACTTCGATCCGCTCGCCGACGACCTCGCCCCGGAGCGCCCGCCTGCCGCGCCCGACGTCCGGCCGCTGCCCTTCCCCGAGCCGCCGTCGGCGCTGCCGCCGCTCCCGTCGCCGCCGCTCCCGTCGCCGCTGTTTTCACCGCTGCTGCCGCCGGCACCGCCGCTGCCCCGTCCGGCGGCTCCGATGCCGCCCGTCCAGCGCAGCGAGAACGCGCCACCGACCGACGTCATGGCGCTCCTGCGGCTGCGGGCGCTCGCCGCCGGCGAGGAAGCCCCCGCAGCCTCCCACGCCGACGCCGGTGGCGGGTCCCTGCTCGCGGCGATCGGCGTCGACCCGGCCGCCCTGTCGCCGGATGCCGCCGATCGCGCCGCCGCGGCGCTCGCCGCCTTCGTCGTCGAGGCCGCCGAGGGGCTAGTCGAGGTCCTCGAGACGCGGCGCACCCTGAAGGACGAGCTCCATCTCGACCACACCCGCCTCGGCGCGACCGACAACAATCCGTTCAAGTTCTTCGCCACCGGCCGCGAGGCGCTTCGGCAGATGCTGGTCAAGGAGCCGCCCGGCTTCCTCACCCTCGCCGACGGGGCGGGCGAGGCCTTCGCCGATATCCGCGAGCACGAGATCGCCACCATGACGGCGATCCAGGCGGCCGCCGCGACGCTGCTCGGCCGGCTCTCGCCCGCGGCGATCGAGGCGCAGGCGGAGGCCGGCGGCTTCCTAGGCCGCGTTGACAAGGCGCGCCTCTGGGATCGCTACGTCGACCTGCACGGGCGCGCCCTCGAGACGCTGGACGTGTCCGTCGCCGAGCTCGTCGCCCAGCACTACGCCCGCGCGCTGCAACAACGCCCGGCGGCGCGACGCAAGGAGTCCAACGCGTGACGGATCGAGTTCCCGGGGGCGACGCGGCACCGTCGCGGCGTCTGGTGGTCGTCGGCGGTGCCCTGCTGCTGGCGGGTTGCGGCGGCGCGCCCAAGCCGAAGGTCTCGCCGATCCGCGTTCAGATCATCGCCGACCCCTCCATCAACCCGAACGCCAACGACGACCCGTCGCCGACGGTCGTGCGCGTCTACGACCTGAAGTCGGACACCAAGTTCCGCCAGGCCGATTTCTTCGCTATCTTCGACAACGACGCGACGACCCTCGGGGCCGACCTCGTCGGCAAGCGCGAGTTCGAGATCAAGCCTGGCCAGACCGAAACCTACGAGCGGGACGTGCCCATCGAGGCCGAATACATCGGCGTCATCGCCGGCTTCCGGGACATCACATCCGCACAGTGGCGCGCCGCGGTGAAGATCAAGAAAGAATACATCAACGACATCATCATCAACCTGACGTCCTTGTCGGTGAACATCACGCTGGCGAAGACGCAGTCCGTGGGCTGGATCTGACCGTGCCGGCACGTTGCAAGAGGCGGCGGATGCCATGTCCCTGACGAGCAAGCCGCTCTGGCTGGAGGGCATGTTCGTCCGCCCCCAGCATTTCCAGCAGCAGGACCGCTGGATCCAGCATCAGATCGAGCGCCGCGCCGCGCCTTTGTCGCCGTTCGGCTGGGGCATCGGCGAACTCGCGTTCGACACCTCGCTGCTCGATCTCGGCCAGCTGGCGATCGCCCGGTGCCGCGCCATCATGCCGGACGGCTCGATCGTCGACGTCCCGGGCGCCGCCGCTGCTCCCGCGGCGCGCACGGTGCCGACGACGGCGCAGAACCTGCGCGTCTTCCTGACGGTTCCCGTCGACCCGCGCGACGGCGTCGAGCTCGCGACCGAAACGGTGCAGCGGCGCCGCTATCGCGGCAAGCCGGTTAGCGTCCGCAACGTCACGGCCGGAGAGCGCGAGCCGGTCGAGCTCATCGTCGGCGAGCCGCTGCTCGAGCTCGCCTTCGACGGCGAATCGCTCGACGAGCGGGTCGCCATGCCGATCGCCCGCATCGGCGAGGTCGACGCCAGCGGCCGGGTTCGCCTCGTCGACGGCTTCATCCCGCCTTGCCTCGGATTCGGCGCCTCGCCGCGCCTCGTCGCCGTGCTCAACGACGTGCGGGCGATGCTGCGCAGCCGCGGCGACGCCCTCGGCGAGCGGGCCGATCCGAGCCGCGCCACGGCGGAGAGCGCCGGCCTTGTCGACCTGCTCGCCCTCTCGATCGTCAACGGGGCGGAGGCCGCGCTCGGCCACATCGCGGCGGTGCCGACGCTGCACCCGGAGGTGCTGATCCGCGAGTTCGTGCGCCTCGTCGGGTCGCTGTCGACCTTCGACGCGTCGCACCGCCGGCCGCCGGCGCTGGAGCCCTACCGCCACGATGCGCTGGAGACCACGCTGGAGCCCATCCTGGCGGCGCTGCGGCAGACCCTGCAGGTCGTCGTCGAGCGCAACGCCGTGCCGCTGCCGCTGCAGGAACGCGGCTACGGCATCCTGACCGCGACCATCGCCGACCGCTCGATCATCCAGACCGGCGCGCGCTTCGTCCTCGCGGCGATCGCCAACATGCCCGCCGACACCCTGCGCAGCCAGTTGCAGGCAACGATGAAGGTCGGCTCGGTCGAGCAGATTCGCGACCTCGTCAACCTGCAGCTTCCCGGCATTCCGCTGCGTCCGCTGCCGGTCGCGCCGCGCGAGCTGCCCTACCTGCAGGGCGCCGTCTACTTCGAGCTCGACCAGTCGAGCGAGCTCTGGCGCTCGATCCCGCGCTCGGCGGCGTTCGCACTGCACGTCAGCGGCGAATACCCGGATCTCCATCTGGAGTTCTGGGCGATCCGGCCGGCCAAGCGATGAGCGGCTATCCCGAGGACGGTGGCGACGAGCCGACCGTGGTCGGCTACCGGCCCGTGCGCGGCGAACGCCGGCCGCCGGAGCCCGCGCCGCCGCCGCCGCCGGAGCCGCCGCGGCCGCGCGAGCGCGCCGTCGCGCCCGATCCGGTCATCCATCTCTCCGACACGTCGGGATCGCCCCGCTTCGACCGCGCCGCCGGCGACCTCGGCGCCGCTCCGCCGCCGCCGCCGACAGGCGCCGGCGACGCGGCCATCTACGAACTCGTTACCACCGACCAGCCGAAGGACGCCGAGGACCTGCTGGCCGCCGCCGCGGCACCCCTCCTCGCTCTCGCCGCCGAGCTGCGCGACGCCGTGACGACCGCCGACGTCGAGGCGCTGCGACGGGCAATCGTCGAGCAGATCAAGGCCTTCGAGGCGCGCGCCCTGCGCTTCGGCGCCCGCGCCGGCGACGTCACCGCCGCCCGCTACGTCCTGTGCGCCATGCTCGACGAGGCGGTGATGACGACGCCCTGGGGCAATGCCAGCGCGTGGAGCGCCCAGAGCCTCCTCAACCAGTTCCACGGCGAGACCTGGGGCGGCGAGAAGGTCTTCGTCATCCTCGACCGGGTGAAGGCCGACCCCGCCAAGTATCTCGCCCTGATCAAGCTCATTGACCTCTGCCTCGCGTTCGGCTTCGAGGGGCGCTACCGGGTGATCGAGGGTGGCCGCTACCAGATCGACGAACTGCGCGAGGACCTCGCCCGCATCCTCCGCTCGCACCTGCGTCCGCCGGTGGACGTGCTGTCGGCGCACTCGGCCGGCGTCCGCGTCCGTCGCCGGCTGCGCACCTATGCGCCGCTGTGGATCGTCTTCTCCGTCGCCGGCGTCCTGCTCCTGGCGCTCTACGGCTTCCTCGGCTGGCAGCTGTCGCGCGACATCACTCCGGCGACGGCGGCGCTCGATGCGCTGGCGCCGCTGCCGGCCGGTCCGATCGGCACGCCGGCCGATCTTCCGGCCGTCCGTTCCGTGTTGCCGCAGGGGAACTGACGCGGAATGGTCCAGGCGCTGCTCTCCGCTCTGTTGAGGCTCCGGACGCTTTTCGCCGTCGTCGGGCTGGTGGCGCTTTCGGCGCTGATCTGGATCGTCGGGCCGATGGTGACGGTGTTCGACGTGACTCCGCTCGGCCCGGTCGGGACGCGCATCGCGACGATCGCCGTGATCGTCGTCGGCACGGTGCTGACCGCCGTGGTGCGCATCCTGCTCGCCTACCGCGCCAACCAGCGCATGATCCGCTCGCTGCTCGACACGGAATCGGTCGCGAGCCTGACGGAGATTCAGAGCGACGACGAGATCGAGCGCAACCGCGAGCGCTTCGAGGCGGCGCTGCGCGCCCTCGAGGAGGCCGCCGTCGGCTCGCGCGCCGGCAAGGACTTCGTCCAGCAGTTCCCCTGGTACGTCATCATCGGGCCGCCAGGCGCCGGCAAGACGACGATCCTGCGCAATTGCGGCCTGAACTTCCCGCTCGCCGACCATCTCGGGCCGGACCCGGTCGCCGGGGTCGGCGGCACGCGCTACTGCGACTGGTGGTTCACCGACCAGGCGGTGTTGATCGACACCGCTGGCCGCTACACGACGCAGGATTCCAACGCCGAGCTCGACCGTGCCGCCTGGCGCGGCTTCCTCGACCTCATCCGCAGCCATCGTCGCCGGCGGCCGATCAACGGCGTCATCCTGGCGATCAGCCTCGCCGACGTGCTGGCGCGGACCGACACGTCGGGTCGCTCGCACACCGAGGCAATCAAGCGGCGCCTGCAGGAATTGATGCGCTCGTTCGGCATGCGCCTGCCGGTCTACGTCATCGTCACCAAGTGCGACCTGCTCGCCGGCTTCTCGGAGTTCTTCGAGGACCACGACGAGGCGATGCGGGCGCAGATCTGGGGCATGACCTTCCCGGTCGACGAGGCCGAGGCGCCGTTCACGCGGCTGTTCGGACCCTGGTTCGACGAACTCGCCGGCGTGCTCGACACCCGCGTGATGAAGCGGCTGCACGAGGAGCGGGCGGTGGCGCGCCGCGCCCGCATCTACATGTTCCCGCGCGAGTTCCGCACCCTCAAGCAGCCCCTGCAGGACTTCTTCGGCGAGATCTTCAAGGCGAACCGCTTCGAGACCCAGCCGGTGCTGCGCGGCCTCTATCTGACGAGCGGCACCCAGGAGGGCTCGCCGCTCGACCGCGTCATCGGCGCGCTGTCGCGCACCTTCGGGCTGTCGGCCGGCCTGCCGGTCGTGCAGCAGGGCAGGGGCAAGTCCTATTTCATCAAGAAGGTGCTGACCGACGTCGTCTTCGAGGAACAGGATCTCGTCGGCACGAACCGGCAGCTGGAGCGCAAGCTCGCGCTCCTCAACACCGGCGGCTACGTCGCCGCCCTTGCGATCGCCGTAGTGCTCGGGACGATCTGGGTCGGCGCCTATGCGCGCGGCACGGGCGAGATCACCTCCGCCGAGGATCGCGCCGCCGCCTTGCAGGCCTCGCTCGGCAACCTGCCGGACCGGCCATCCATCGCCGCCGTCGTCCCCGTGCTGGACCAGGCCGCGACGATGGTACGCGACCTCTCCGGCAGCGGCTGGCTGTCGTTCGTCGTCGGCGGCGGCCTCGCCGTCACCCCCACCCTCGGCCGCCACGCCGACCAGGCCTACGACCGGGTCCTGCTGACGACGCTCCTGCCGGCGCTGAAGTCGTGGCTCGAAAGCCGCATCACCAGCGTCTCGCAGTCCGCGTCGTCGCCGGAGCAGCTCGTGCTTCTGCGGGAACTTCTGCAGACCTACATCATGCTCGGCGAGCCGGCCCGCCTCGACCGCGACTGGATGATCCGCGACCTCAAGGACGAGGTGCGCATCGCCGTGCCCCTCGACGCCAAGTCCCAGAATGCCCTCGACGATCACCTCGAGCACCTCGTCGCGCTCCTGCCGCGGCCGGTGTCGATCGACCAGACCGTCGTCGACGCGGCGCGAAGCCGCCTGCGCCAGGTGCCGCAGTCCGACAAGGTCTATGCGCGCCTGCTGCGGGAGGGCCTGCAGAACCGCACCCTCGCGCCAGTCGACCTCGGCAGCCTGATCGGCACGGCGGCACTGCAGACGACGGCCGACGCTTCCGGCAGCCGCAGCCTCGTCATCCCCGGCATCTTCACGCGGGACGGCTTCTACAAGTTCTTCATCCCGCGCCTCGGGGCGATCGTCCGCGAAGAGCTCGGCGCCGACTGGGTGAGCGGCGACGGCACCCAGGCGAGCGGCGTCATGCAGGAGCTGACGGCGGCCGTCACGGACAGCTACGTGCAGGACTATACGCAGGCCTGGCAGGCAGCCCTCGGCCGCATCAGCGTCGGCCGCTTCACCGACCTGCAGCGGGCGATGGTGGCGATCCAGGCGCTCGCGGGGCCGCAGTCGCCGATCGAGCGCGTCGTCGATGCCGTGCGCGACAACACCGACCTGCCGCCGCCCGGCGAGGACAGCGTCCTCGTCTCCGGCAACGCCCGCCCAGCGAGCGGCCAGAGCGCCGCCCTCGCCGCCGCCCAGACCGCCGTCGCCTCGAACGTCTCGGCCAACGCCTTCGGCGACATGCCGTGGCCGGGCAACCGCATCGCCCAGCCGTTCCTGCCGCTCATCGAACTCGTGACGCCGCCGCCCGGCAACCAGCTGCCGCCGATCGCCCAGATCCGCGACCTGCTCGGCAACCTCTACGGCTCGGTCGCGGCCGTCGCCAACGCGCCGCAGCCGCCGGACGCCGCCTTCCAACTCGTGCTGTCGCGGGCGAAGAACCCCGCCGGCGACGTCATGGGGGCGCTGCAGTCGAGTTCGGCGCTGCAGCCCGAGCCGGTGCGCGGCTGGCTGCGCAGCATCACGGCCAATACCTGGCGGGCGCTCCTCGACCTCGCCGACGTCTACGTCAACGCGGCCTGGCGCACCGAAGTTCTGCCGGCGTGCGAGAGCGCCCTGTTCCAGCGCTTTCCGTTCTACGCGAGCAAGACGGACGAGGTCGCCCTCGACGACTTCAATCAGATCTTCAAGACGAACGGCTTCATCGACGGTTTCTACAAGCGCTACCTGGCGTCGCTGATCGTTGAGCGGGGCGGCGGCTACGTGGCGACGGCGATCGACGGCGATCACCTGGCGATTTCCGACGAGGCCCTGCAGCAGTTCCGCCGGGCCCGACAGATCCGCGACGCCTTCTTCACCGCCCGCGAGGGAACGCTCTACGTCCCCTTCACGCTCACCCCGTCCTTCCTGTCGTCGAACCTGCTGCGCTCGACGCTGAACTACGACGGCAAGGAGATCGTCTACCGCCACGAGGCGCAGCGCGGCTACAACCTCGAATGGCCGAGCGGCGGCACCTCGAGCTTCGTCTCGGTGACGCTCGTCGGCCTGAACAACCAGGAAACGGCGGTGTCGCAGACCGGCCCGTGGGCACTGTTCCGGCTGATCGAGGTCGCCGGCGGCGGCGGGTCGCGAGGCTCGGCTGGCTTCGGCTTTGCGATCAGCGGGCCGGACAAGTCGAGCGCCGGCTACCAGCTGCGCGCCGGCAGCGTCAACAACCCCTTCAACCTGGGGCTGCTCAAATCCTTCCGCTGCCCGGAGGAGCTATGAGCCGGCAGCCTCTGATCGCGGCCGGCTTCTTCGGCAAGCTGCCCTCGCGCGGCGACTTCGTCTCTCGCAACCTGCCGCCCGGTTTCGTGCGGGCGTGGGACGCGTGGGCGTCGGCGTGCCTCGCCGACGGCCGGCGCTCGCTCGCCGACGCCTTCCTGCAGCGCTACCTGCTCGCGCCGGTCTGGCGGTTCGCGGTCGCGCCGGGGCTCGCGGGCTCCAACGGCTGGATCGGCGTGCTCGCGACCTCCGTCGACGCCGTCGGCCGCTGCTTTCCGCTGACGATCGCCGCTGAACTCCCGGACGGGATCCCGCTGACCCGCCTCACCGGCGAGGTCTCGCGGCCGCTGTCGGACCTCGCGCGGATCGCGCTTCGCATGATCGACGGCCACCTCGCACCCGAGGCGGTCAGCGACGAGATCGGCCGCATCGCCACGGTTCTCGTAGGGGAGGCGGTGATGCCCGTCCGGCGCGAGGCGATCGGCGGCGACCAGGCCGTCGGCTGGGCGACCCGCGGCGCGCCGCACGCCTCGGTCGCCGTGCGCCTGACGATGACGGCCAAGGTGATCGAGCCGGGCGCGCGCTCGGTGTGGTGGCACGACGGCTGGGGTGGCGCTCCGGCCGAGACGGTCGTCTTCGCGGGCCTCCCGCAGCCCGACGCGTTCCGATGGCTGCTCGCCCCCGCCGAGGCCGGCGTGCGGGCGGCCGGCGATCCCGTCGGCGCGCCGTGACGACGCTGGTCCTCTCCGAGGGGATGGCGACGAGCTTCGCCTACAGCGTCGCCGCGCGCCGCAGCCCCGACCGCAGCATCTCGCAGGACGCCCACTTCCTGCATCCCGAGGCCGGGGTGTTCCTGGTCGCCGACGGGCTCGGCGGTCACGAGGACGGCGAACTCGCCAGCCGCGCCGTCGCCGAGATCGTCCGCCGCGTCGTCGTCCCCGGCCAGAGCCACGACGAGCGCTGCCGCGGCATCGAAACCGGACTGCACGCCATCAACCGGACTTTGCGCCGCGAGGCGGCCCGTCGCTCCGGAGCCTCGGTGGTGGGCAGCACCGTCGCCCTGGTGGTGATCGGCGAGGACGCCCTTGTCGGCATGTGGGTGGGGGACTCGCGCGTCTATCTCCTGCGCGACGGCGGCCTCGTCCAGCTGACGCGCGACCACACCTTCACGGCCGAACTCGGCATCGCCGGCCAGCGCGGCCAGGCGCTCACCCGTGCAATCGGTTCGAGCGACGACCTGCGCATCGACCGCTTCCTCGGCCCGATCGCCGACGGCGACACCCTGCTCCTGTGCTCGGACGGTGTCACGAAGGTGTTGGACGACGGCGTTATCGCCGATCTCATGGGCGAGCCCGTCGGCGGTCTGGCGGAACGGCTGCTGGCGCGTGCCGTGGTGGCGGGGGGGCGGGACGACATGACGGCGGTGATCGTCCGCATCCGCAGCCTCGTCGAGCCGAGCCGGCGCAGCGGCGGAAGGGGCTGGCGGTGACGGCCGACCCGCCACCCTTTCCCGTCGTCGAGGCCGCCGATGGCCGGCAACCCGACCGGCTGACGATCCCGCCCGACTATGCGCTGCGCCGCCGCTACAAGCTCGGGCCGGTGATCGCGCGCGGCGGCATGAGCACGGTCTACCGCGCGACCGACACGATGCGGGTGCGGGCGCGCGCGGCCGAGTGCGATGTCGCCGTCAAGGTCGTCGACCTGATCGGCCCGACCCGCCCGGACGCGATCGAGCTCATCCACCGCGAGGCGCGCCGGATGCGCGAGCTCGCCCACCCGAACATCGTCCGCGTCTATGATTCCGACGTCGACGGTCCCTACCACTTCATCGTCATGGAACTGCTCGCCGGCCAGACGCTGTCGCAAAGACTGCGGTCCGACCGCATCGCCCCGGACGGCATCCACGCCGTCATCGCCCCGGTGGCGGACGCCCTCGACTGCGCCCACGCCCAAGGCATCGTCCACGGCGACCTGAAGCCCGGCAATATCTTCCTCACCACCCGCGGCGAGGTGAAGCTGCTCGACTTCGGGCTCGCCTTCGCCGTCCGCGCCGTCGCCGGCGACGACGAGGATCCGACGATCCACTACCTCGCCAGGGTCGGTGGGCTGACGCCGTCCTTCGCCGCCTACGAGATGCTCGCCGGCGACCCTCCCTCCGCGGCGAGCGACGTCTTCGCGCTCGCGGTGATCGCCTACATCCTCTACGCCGGCCGCCATCCCTTCGACCGCCGCAACGCCGTCGAGGCGAAGGCGCTCGGGCTGACGCCTGCGAGACCGCCGCACCTCGGCCGGCGGGCCTGGCGGATGATGTCGGCGGCGCTGTCGTTCGACCCGGCCGCGCGGCCCCAGCGCGCCGGCGAGTTCGCCGCGGCGCTCCATCCGCAGTACTGGTGGCAGCGCCTGCGCTGACACGGCGTCGTCGCACCGCTGTCACCCGACCGGCCTAAGCTCAAGCGTTGCCGACGTTTCCCCGTGCCTCAGCGAGCCCATGGTGCAGGTTGTCAAGCCGCGGACACTCGGCCTCTTGACGAAGGCGGAGCGTCGCCGATCCGGTGCGAGCTTCATCGTATCCGCCTTCGCCATGTTCGATCTCGCCGATCCGACCGATTTCGAGGGCGAGCAGGCGCTGTGGCTCGCCGCCGTCAAGGCGCTGCCGCCGGGGGGCATCCTCGACACCTGCATGCCGAAACCGACGGCCGAGGTGCTGATCGCGGGCCACGCCCGCCCCGCCGGCGGCGAGCCGACGACCCTCATGCAGGTCGTCGCGCGCATCGGTGACTACGAGACCCGCCTCGCCGTCGTCGGCGACCGCGTCTGGCAGGCGGGGCGAGGGGGCTATACCCCGACGGCACCACGGCCGTTCGTCGAGATGCCGCTCGTCCCGGCGCGTGCCTTCGGCGGCGTCGGCCACGCGACCAACCCGGTCGGGGCAGGCTATCGCGCGCTGCCGCGCCTCCTCGCCGGCGAACTCGTGGCGCTGCCCAACATCGAGGTTCCCGGCCGGGGCGTGCAGGCGATCGAGGACGAGCCGCCGCCGGCCCTGTTCGGGGCGATGGAACTCGACAGCCCGCTGCGGCGGCGGTACGCCGGCACCTACGACCGTCGGTGGCTCGAAACGGTGGCCCCGGCGCTGCCGGACGACGTCGATCCGCGGCTGTTCATGCACGGCCACCGGCAGAACTGGCTCGACGGCTACCTCTCCGGCGACGAGGCGTTCGCGCTCGCCGGCTTCCACGAGGCCTACCCCTCGCTCACCGGCCGCCTGCCGGCGATGCGGGTCCGCGCCTTCATCACCCGCACCGAGGACCGCGACGCGCTGATCGAGCTGCCGATGGTCATCGACACGCTCTGGCTCCTCGCCGGCGCGCGTCGCGGCATCCTCATCTATCGCGGCGCCCTGCCGGTCGACGACATCGAGGGGCGCGACGTCGCCGATGTCGTGCTCGCCTACGAGCGCAGCGCCGATCCGCCGCGTCCGGTCGGCGACTACGCCGCCTTCCGCCGGCTGCGCTGCGACCCCGAGACGGCGCAGCGTGTCGGCTTGAGCGAGGGGCCGCTGGTCCCGGCCAAGCCGGAGGACGCCGTTCGCCGCCGCACCGAGGCCCGACAGCGCGCCGCCGAGGCGGAGGCGGCCCGCCAGCACGCCGCCCAGGTCTTCCTGCTCGAGCGCCAGCTGCGCGAGGCCGGCGTGCCCGAGGTGCTCTGGCCCGAGGTGCCGCCGCCACCGCCGCCGCAGTTCCTGCTGCCGACACCCGAGGAGATCGCCGCCGGCGATCTCGATCTTGGCGAGATCCTAGATGCGGTCGAGGCGATGCGCCGGCAGGCCGAGGCGGAGCTGAAGAAGGCCCAGACGACGCAGACCGAAGTCGATCTCGACCTTCAGGCGCTGTCGCGCCCCGGCGCGACGACGGGTGACGTCGACCGGCTGCTCGACCGCCTCGCAGCTCTGGGGTCGGAGATGCCCGCCGCGCAGATCGATGCGCAGCTGCGCGACGCCGCCGCACCGCCGCTGGCCGAGGCCGTGGATCCCGCCGCCGCGGAGCTGATCGCGGCAATGGACGGGAAGGCGCAGGACTGGCGGCAACTGGTGCTCGACGCGGCGCGCGCGCCGACGAAGAGCGCCGCTCAGGAGGCGGAGGCCGCATTGGCGCGGGCGCTCGGTCTGCCCGAGGGATCGCCGTTCGCCGAGATCCGGACCGGCTTGGCCGAGATGTCGCGCATCGATCTGCCGGCGCTCGCCGACGCCTCCGACGTGCCGGCGGCGCCTCCGCCTCCGGCGACTGGTCCCGCCGACCTGCGCGGCATGCTCGACGGGCTGGTGGCCGACGCCGGCAAACTCGCGTCTGCCGGACCGGGAAGCGCCGACAAGCTCGGCGAGATCGACGGGCAGCTCGTGCGCGTCCTGCCGGGACTGCGGGATGCCGCCGACCCGCTCGCCGCCCTGCTGGAGGCCCTGACCGCGTCGGCATCGGCGCCACCGCCTCCTTCATCGCCCGCCGAGGCGCTGGAGTGGTCCCGCGCATCGGTGGCGGAGAACCTGAAGCAGAGCGGCGCCGCGATCGACGCGGCGGAAGAGCGTCTCGGTGAAGCGCTGACGAGCATCCGCAGCCTGTCGCCGACGGCGATGTTCCCCGAAGAGCCGCTGTCGCCGGCGGCGGCGCGCAGGTTCGGCGATCGTCTGCTCGCGGCGATCCGGGGTGGGCTGGTGCCCGCCGGCCGCGATCTCGCCGGCATCGACCTTCTGGGTGCCGACCTCACCGGAGTCGACCTGCGCGGCTGTCTGATGGAGGGCGCGGTGCTGACCGGCGCGCGCCTCGCCGGGGCGGCCACGGCGGGCATTGTGCTGACCGGTGCGAACCTCGACGACGCCGATCTCAGCGGATGCGACCTCAGCGGCGCCAATCTCGCCCACGCGAGCGGACGCAGGGCCCGTCTCACCGGCTGCAACCTCGCTGGCGCCCGCTTCGACGAGATCGTTCTCGACGGCGCCATCCTCGACCGATGCCGTTTCCGTCGCGGATCGCTGATCAAGGCGTCGCTGGCCAGCATCGACCTGTCCGGCGCCGATCTCACCGAAATGACGTTCATCGAGTGCGATCTCACGGACGCCACCATGACCGGGGCCACCATCACCGCGACGCAGTTCCTGCTGTCGACGCTCTCCGGCGTGCGCGCCGCCGGTGCCGTCATTCGGGAGACGACCTTCATCAACACGCGCGGCGACCGCATCGATTTTCGCGGGGCACGCCTCGACCGCTGCGGGTTCCTGGGGGAGAGCCACCTGTCCGGCGCCTGCCTCGAGGGCGTCGAAGCGACCGATGCCACCTGGAACGGCGGCGATCTCGCGGGTGCGCGCTTCCGCCGCGCGCGGTTCACCCGCGCCCTGTTCGCGGCGAGCGACTTGACCGGGGCCGACTTCCGGCTGGTCGCGGCCCCCGGCATCCGCCTGGACGACTGCCGGCTCGTCGCAGCCGATTTCGCCGCGGCCGATCTGCGCGGCGCGCAGATGCACCGGGCGGACATGACGGCGGCGTCCTTCCGCGGCGCCAATCTCTACGGCTGCGACCTGACCGACGCCACGCTGGCCGGCTGCGATCTCGCCGGCGCCAACCTCGCCAAGACGGTGATCGCCATGGTCGGCACCCATGTCGATTGACGACATCCAGGCCCACGCCCGCCACCGCGTTCCCTTTCTCGGCGGCAGCCTGTCCGGTGCCGATTTCCGCGGGTGTGACCTGTCGGACCTGGCAGTCGTCTCCACCGACCTGCGGCGCAGCAGCTTCCTGGGCGCCAGGCTCCGCCGCACGCGCTTCATCGACTGCGATCTGCGGGAGGCGGACCTCAGGGCAGACGTGCTCGACGGCGTCAGCTTTCTCGACTGCCGCCTGGCCGCGGCCGAGCTCGGTGGCATCCGCACCGCCGACGTCATGCTGGCGAAATGCTCGTGCCCCGGCCTGCGCATGGCCGGGGCGGCGATCGAGCGCCTGCAGATGCTCGCCAGCGATCTGAGCGGCGCCGACCTTTCCGATGTCGTGCTGTCGACGGTGGCCGTGCTCGACTGCGAGCTCGCCAGCATCGACCTTGCTCGCGCGTCCCTCACCGCCTTCATGGTGACGCGCGCGGACCTGCGGTCGGCAACCCTCGACGGTCTCAGTCTCGACACCGGGGCCCTGATCGAGGCGGATCTTTCGGGCCGCGATCTCGCCGGTCTGATGCTGGCCCGGGTCAATCTCACCGGCGCGAAGCTCGTCGGCACCAACCTCGCCGGCGCCGACCTGAGCGGCGGGCTGCTGATCGGAGCGGATCTGCGCAAGGCGAACCTCACCGCCGTCCGTGGCCGGATGGCGATGTTCGCCCAGTCCGATCTGTCGGGCGCCAATCTCGCCGACGCCGATCTCGGCATGGCCAACTTCCAGGACGCCAAGCTCGAGGGGGCGACCTTCTCCGGCGCCGACCTGGAGCTCGTGGTGGCGAGCCGGGCGCTGGCGTCGGGGGCTCGGTTCGACGGTGCGCGGCTCGCCTATGCGCGCCTCGACGCGACCGACCTCGCTGGCGCCCGCTTCGACGGCGCGCACTTCCGGCAGACCGACTTCCACCGGGCCGCGACCGAGGGAATGGTCGCCTTCGGTGCGAGCGGCGGCGTGCTGCAGACGGATCAGGTGCGGGCGATCGCGGAGCTCTACGACCCGCGTCGGGTCCGGGATGCGGTGGAGGGATAGCGAATGGTCGGCTTCGTCAGCTCGCAGGGACCCATTCCCTACACGGACTTCGCCATGCCCGACGTCTGCCTGACACCCGTGCCGCCCTCGCCGGCGCCGGTGCCGATCCCCTATCCGAACATCGGTCTCGGCCCGACGGCGATCCCGACGCAGGTCAAGATGCTGGTGCTCGGCATGCCCGTCCACAACCTGACGACCCAGAAGCCGATCAGCAACGGCGACAATGTCGGCGTCGGCCTCGGGGTGGCGTCCGGCATGGTGATGGGGCCGGTGAGTGCGGCCTTCGGGTCGACGGTGCTGTTCGTCGGCGGCCCCCCGGCGAACGGCATGGCCAACCCGACGAAGCAGAACGGCCTCAGCCCGAACGCCGTCGGCATGACGCTGTCGATGTCGCAACCGAAGCTCGCGACGACCCGCTGAGCAACCGCACACAGTTGAGCCGAGGCAACGCGATGAGCGCCACCGTCACCCTGAAGATGACCCTCGAGATCCCGCATCTCGGCGGGACGGAGCTCATCGTCGAGTCCTTCAAGGGATACGAGGCGATCTCGGCCCCGTTCGCCTTCGAGGTGCAGTTCATCAGCGCCGACGAGATCGACGCCCTGGAGGCGATCGGCAAGCCGGCGACGCTGAAGGTCGACGTCGTCGACAACCGGCTGCTCGCGACCGGCATCATCGGCAGCTTCCGGCTCAAGGACCCGACGCCGGCCGGCGACTATTCCTATGCGCTAACGATCACATCGCGCTTCGGTCTGCTCGCGCTCAGCCGCCAGAACCAGGTCTATGCGACCGACAGCGATCTGACGCTGCCGACCCTCGTCGACGGCATTCTCGACAACAGCCTCGCGACCGCCTCGACCACCGGCGGCCATCAGCAGACCATTCCGGCCGCCAAGCGCCTGTCGGCGAGCTACCCCGCCCGCCGGCACGTCGTGCAGTACGAGGAGAGCGACCTCGCCTTCGTCTCGCGGCTCTGCGAGCACGACGGCATCTTCTACTTCTTCGAGCACGACGACAGCGGCGACACCGTCGTCTTCGGAGATTCCAACCTCGCCTTCACCCAGGTGCAGCTGCCGGATGGCGGCAAGGTGCCGTTCCGCCGCGACCGCACCGCGCCGGGGGCCGGCGAGGTGGCGATCACCTCCTTCATCGGCGACGCGGTGCTGACGCCCGGCAAGATCTTCCTGCGCGACTACAGCGAATCGACGCCGGCGATGCAGCTCCTCGTCCAGGCGGCGATCGACGGCAACGGGCCCGGCGTCGCCGTCGAGCACGGCACGAACTTCGACTCGATCGAACGCGGCAACACCCTGGCGAAGATCCGCGCCGAAGAGATCGGCTGCCGCCGCATCGTCTTCCACGGCGAATGCACGGCGCCGCAGCTCAGGCCCGGCACCTTCTTCGACCTCTCGCAGCATCCCAACATGGCCCTCGACGGGCGCTATCTCGTCGTCGAGGCACGCCACACCGCCGCCGTTCCCAATCCGCTCGCCTACACGCCGGGCGGCGACACGCGGATGTACTCGAACACCGTCACCTGCCTGAAGTTCGATGCAGCCTTCCGACCGCAGCGGGTGACGCCCGTGCCCAAGCTCGGCGGCCTGTTCACCGCCCAGATCGACGCCCAGGGAAATGGACAGCGCGCCGAGATCGACGACAGCGGCCGCTACAAGCTGCGCCTCGCCTATGACGAGGCGAATGCGCCGGACGGCAAGGCGAGCACCGCCATCCGCCGCGCCCAGCCCTATGCCGGCCCGGCCGATTCCGGCTTCCATTTCCCGCTGCTGAAGGGCACCGAAGTCGTCGTCTCCTATCTCAACGGCGACCCGGACCGGCCGATCATCGTCGGGGCGCTGCCGAACGCACTCAATCCCGACGTCGTCACCAGCGACAGCAACATCTTCAACCGCATCCGCAGCACCTCCGGCAGCCTGTTCGAGATCAACGACGGCATCGCCGCGGCGGTGGCCAAGGCGACCGCTACCGCAGGGCTTCCCGCGACGACCCATGCCGAGGTGCCGTCACGGGTCCTCGCCACGACGGCGTCCGCCGTGCCCGCGGCCGCAGGCTCCTCGACCGCCGTCCCGCTCGCCGACGACGACGGGCTGGAGGACGGCCTGCCGCCGACGCCGCACGCCGACGGTGTCGGCGATGCCGTCACGACCGTCTCGCAGATCTACACCCGCTTCGACGTGCCGAGCGCGCCGGGAGCGGCGCCGCGCACCGGCTGCTATGTCCGCCTCGGGTCCTACATCCCTGAGGAGGAGAGCATCGTCCCGAACGTGCCGTACACGACCAGCACGGTCAGCTACTCCGACGTCGATCCGAAACAGGCGGCACAGGACAGCGGCAAGCAGACGTCGAACGAGCGCTCCAGCGCGACGACGACCTCGACCTCCCACACCAGCAGCTACAATGGCGTGCTCGTCTTCACCAATCAGGATCGCAACGAGAACATCCTCGGTGCGTCGCTGTCGAAATACGGCAAGGGGCACGCCACCAAGACGACCACCGGCGACTCCACCCACGAGATCTCCGACGGTGTCTACTCGCTGCTCGCCACCAAGGGCGTCAAGATCACGGCGGGGTCGGCGACCAAGTCCGACACGGCTCCCGTCGCCGACATCGTTCTCACCGCCTCCAACTACATCAAGCAGACCGCCTACGGCCCCTTGAGCGAAGCGACCTACGGCGATTCCAGCAAGATCACCTACGGCAATTCGACTGACGAGTTTCACGGGACGAAGAAGTCGTACTTTTACGGTGACGAGCTGGCCGTCAAGACGGCGTCCAGCCGCCAGTATTATTTGAACGCGCTGTTCATCGCTAAGATGTCCGTGGAGCTGACCTTCGCAGCCAGCATCACCACCAAGATCACGCTCGGCGGTGACATCAAGATCGCGGCGCCGTTCGATACGAAAATGATCGCCGGCGTGAACTCGACGTTCGTGGCCGGGATGGACTTGAAATGTGCCATCGGCCCGATCATCAAGACCGGCACCACCGATCTGAAGTTCATGACGGTCTCCGACACGAAGGTTATTCTCGGCACCGACATGAAGATGGTCAACGCCGACATCAAATTCTGTAACTTCAAGCATGAATCCGGGATCTTCAGGGATAAGGTCGAAGCCATCGGCAACGATGACGTGGCGCTGTCGACAAAGAAGAACGCGCTCGTTCAGCACAACAGCGCCGTGCTGAGCTACTTCACGACAGTGACCAGCTTCTCTTGAGATCGCGTTGGAAAGTGGAGGAACCGTTGGGATCGCCAGCCTCAACCCCGGTACACGAGGCACGGCTGCTGCCGCGCCCGATCAGCGAGGCGCCGGTGCTGCACTTCGGCACGACGCTGTCGACGGCCGCCGGCATCGTCGTCGCGACGGCCGCCGGACCGGCCACGGCGGGCCGCGCCGCGAGCTGTCTCGTCATGCCCGAGCCGGGCGATAGCGTGCTGCTCTGCACCGCCGGCCCGGACACCTACGTGCTCTCGGTGCTGGCGCGGTCGGTGCCGTCGGCGCTCACCATCACACCGGCCGATTGCGGAGAGCTCGTCGTCAGCGCCGACGTCGTCCGGCTCGCGGCGGGGCGCGAACTGCAGGCGGCCGCCCCCTCCATCGCGATCCACACGCGCGCCGTCCGTGTGGTCGCCGATGTCGCCACCCTGCTCGGGCGGCTGATGACGGTCGCCGGCAAGCGGCTGCGCACCACCGTCGAGACGCAGGAAACCGCCGCCGACACCCAGTCGTCGAAGGTCGGCACGCGCATTTCGATCGTCGACGGCAACGACGTCCTGCAAGCCGCCGCCGTCTCCCAGCGGATCGCCGGGTCGCTGACGAGCTACGCGGGCGTGACGGTGTTGACGGCCGCCACCGACATCCGGCTCGACGCGCAGCGCGTGAGCGTGGGCTGAGATGGCGCGGGGAGCCGTCAGCCTCGACGTCGCGCCGGTCAGCGACGCGGAGCGCCTCGCCGCCGCCGTCGGGCTGATCCCGCGCGGCGACGTCGTCGAGGCGGAGGCGATCGCGCTCAGCGTCCTGTCGCGGCAGCCCGACAACGCCGACGCCCTCAACCTCCTCGGCGCCGCGGCGATTGCCCGCAACGACGGCCCGGCGGCGGTGCGGGTGCTCGCAGCTGCGGCCTCGGCTTTCCCCGACCGGGCGGAAATCGTCTCGAACCTCGCGATCGCCCACCAGATGACGGGCGCACCGGACGCGGCGATCGCCGCCGCCGAGCACGCCTGCGCGCTCGACCCCGGCGACGCCCGCAAGCGCCTGATGCTCGGTCAGCTCTGTCTCGAGGCCGGCCGCCTCGTCGAAGCGTCCCGGCATGCCGAGGCGATCGTGGCGGCGTCCCCGGACGATGCCGACGGGCTCGTCTTCGCCGGGACCGTCGCCCTGTCGGAAGGTGACACCGGCCAGGCGGAGCGTCTGCTCATCCGTGCGGCGGCGCTGGCGCCGGAGCACCTCGACGCCCAGCTCAACCTCTCGTCGCTGCTCGCCGCGCGCGGCCGGCGAGGGGCAGCACTCGCCGCCGCCGAACGCGCCCGCCTCGCGGCGCCGACGGACCTGCGGGCCCGCATCGGCTTCGCCGCGCGGCTGGCGGAGGCCGGGCGGCTCGACGAGGCGGAGGCCGAAATCAAGCTCGTGCTCGCCGTCACGCCCGAGCGGGTCGAGCCGAACGAGCTGTGGAGCCGCATCGCACTCGCGCGCGGCAGCGCCGAGAAGGGGATCGGCTCCCTCGCCGAGCTCGTCCGGCGGCGCGGCGGCGACGAGGAGGCGCTCGTCGCGCTCGCCCGCATCCTGCGCGCCGCCGGACGCTTCGAGCAGGCGCTCACGGTGGTGGCGGACCTCGCCGGTCGCGCCGACGCGCCGTTCTCACTGCTGCGGCTGCGACGGTCGCTGCTCCTGGCGACGGGGCGCTTCGCCGAGGCCTGGCCCCGGTCGAGCCAGGATGCGGCCACCCTCGACGGCGTCGTCGTCGAGACGGGCCATGACCTCGCCGAGACCCTCGTGCAGCTGCGCTTCGCGACGGACCTCGCGACCCGTGTGGGGCGACCGCTCGCCCTTTATGGCGAAGACGTGCGTGCGGTGCTCGCGGCGGGGTCGCCGCTCGTGCCCGCCGATGCGCCGCCCGCCGCCGGCGCGACGCTGCTGGCGCTGACGGCCGCCCCCGAATTCGCCGCCGAACCGGGGGCGGAGCCGCCCTCGGCCGGCTCGCCGAGCCCCGACCCGGAGCGCGCCGCGGCGTGGGCCGCCGCGCTCGAGGCTTTTCCGAAGCCCTGGATCGGGGTCGTCTGGGGCGACGGCGTCGACGGGCCGTCGCTCGCGGCGCTCGCGGCGGCGCTGCCGCCCGGCGGGACGCTCGTCGGCCTGACGAGCGGCGAGGACCGCCACCAGCTGGCGGCGCACCCCGCGATCGTCGATGGTGGCCGCCACCTCCGCGACCTCGCCGCCGTCATCGCCGCCGTGTCGGTGCTCGATGGCCTGGTGGCCGTCGAGGGCGCCGTGCTCGCCACCGCCGGCGCCCTCGGCAAGCCCGGGGTCGCAATGCTTGCCGCCGGCCACGGCTGGGCGTGGCTGCCGCGACCCGACGGGCGCGCCCGCTGGTTTCCCGCCATCACGGTCTGCCGCCAGCAGCGCCCGGGAAGCTGGCACGACGTCACCGCCGCGCTGGCGGGCCTCGTCGCGGCGCTCACGCCGGACATCGCACCGTGACGGCCGCCCCCTGGCGCCCCCTCACCCGGGAGCCCGGCGTGCTCGAGACGGCCGTTCTCGCCGCCGTCCGCCACGCCATCCTGCCGATCCGGACCGCGGGCCAGCCGGCGCCCGATGCGGACGGCGTCACCCGCCGGCTCCTGCCGGACGGCAGCCACCTGCAGCTCGTCGTCACCGTGCAGCCCACGGGTGGCAGCGATCTGCACGGCCGGGCGGTCGTCCGCTACCACGTCGGCGGCCAGGGCCGCGTGCAGGAGACCGCGTTCCTGATCGACGGCGAGGCATCCCTCGACCGGGCGACCCAGGCCTTCCTCGAACTCACCGTTCGCCTCAGCGGCGCCACGCAGCGGTGACCGTCAGCGTCGTCCACGCGGCCGCCTACACCTTTCCGGCTGCGGTCGCCGGGCTCGAACTCGACCTCCGCCTGTCGCCCGCTCCCTGGGAGATGCCTCGCACGCGCGCCGCCGAGCTGTCGGTGGTGCCGCCGCCGACGGACATCGCGACCATGTGCGACGACTGGGGAAACACCGTGCGGCGGGCGTCGTTCGATCGGCCCGTCGGGCGCGTCGCGATCGCCATGCATCTCGCCGTCGACGGCGAGGCGGGCGATCCTCCGGCACAGCCCGCGTGCCCCGAGGACCTGGCTTTGCCGGACGACGCGCCCGCTGTTCCGGTGATCCCGGACACGATGGCCGGGATCGCCGAGGCCGTGCACCTTGAGTGCGCCCGCCTCACCGACGGCTGGCGGTTCGAGGCCCACCCCGACGGCGACGGCGTGGACATCGCGGCCCTCCTGCGTGATCGCCGCGGCCGCTGCCTCGAACTGGCGCGGCTGCTCGTCTGGCGGCTGCGGGCGCGTGCCATCCCGGCCCGCTTCGTCCTCGGCTATGCCCTCGAGCCGACGAAACGGGGCGCGGTCCGCCAGCGCCACGCCTGGGTCGCCTATCACGACGGTGGCCGCTGGCGCGCGGTCGATCCGAGCGCCTCAGATCGGGCCGCGGGCGCGCTCTTCGCCACCGCCTGGGGCCCGTCTCTGGCGCCGCTGATGCCGGTCCGCGCCCGGCGCCCCGCCGGCCTCAGCGGCGTCGTCGCCACCTGGTCGACGCAGGTGACGCGGCAGGCAATGACGCAGGTGACGACGACCTGAACCGGGCCGCTCCACGGGGGCTCGCCGCCATCTCGTGAGTGAGAATCGCGACGTCGTCTGGCGGGTGCTGCGCAGGACTCCGCTCACCTCGGCCCAATTCTGACAGTTTCACTTCGCCGCTAACACTCTGAAATACATGAATTCCTCCTGAAACCCCGAGTTGGCGCGGCGCTTGCGCAGAGAAAGACGCCGCCAACGGCACGGAATTTTTCCAGGAGAACGACCCATGCCTACTCCCGCTTACATGAGCATCACCGGCGCGACGCAGGGCAACATCAGCGAGAACGCCTTCACCAGCGACAGCGTCGGCAACACCTATCAGGAAGGCCACGAGAACGAGTGCCTGGTGCAGGCGCTGATGACCAACGTCACCGTGCCGACCGATCCGCAGTCCGGCCAGCCGACGGGCATCCGCTCGCACCGCCCGACGAGCTTCACCAAAGTCTTCGACAAGGCCTCGCCGCTGCTCTGGCAGGCGCTCGCCACCGGCGAAGTGCTGCAGATGGAGGTGAACTTCTACCGGGTCTCGACCGCCGGCATCCAGGAGAAGTACTACACGATCAAGTTCGAAGACGCCGTGCTGGTCGACGGCAAGGGTTACATGCCGAACTGCCTCGACCCGGACAACCACAACTTCGTGCACATGGAAGACTGGGCCTTCGTCTACCGCAAGGTGACCTGGTCGCACGGCAAGGCGAACACCGAGGGCAGCGACGACTGGCGCAAGCCGGTCCAGGGCTGATCCGGGGCTGATGGCCTCCGACCATCGAAGGGGGCGCGGCCGCATCGGTCGCGCCCCGATTTTCCGCCGAAACGTCTTTCCCGTCGAAGCGTCATGGCCGCTTCATTGAAGCGCGCTTTCGTGTGGGTCCAAGACCTTGGCCGCCCGGACGGCGGTCGCGCGGGGGCGACCATGATCGAACTGGATCTGCGCAAGCTGTTCGACCGGCTGTCGCCGTTCTGCCGGCGGACGCTCGAGGGCGCCGCCGGCAGTGCCGTCTCGCGCGGCCACTACGAGGTGACGCCCGAGCACTTCGTCCTCGGCCTCGCGGAAGCGCCGGACCACGACTGTGCGCTGATCCTGTCCCGCGCCGGCATCGATCACGCCGCCTTCGTCAAGTCCCTGCGTCGCGCCATCGAGAGCCAGAAGACCGGCAACTCCGGCCGGCCGGTGTTCTCGCCGCTGCTCGTCTCGCTGCTGTCGGACGCCTGGCTCGCCGCCTCGGTGGAACTGTCGATGGCGAAAGTCGGCTCCGGCGCCGTGCTGCTCGCGCTCCTGTCGACGGCCGGCCGGGTCGGCACCGACGACTGGGTCGCGCAACTGCGCACCATCTCGCGCGACGACCTCGTCCGCCGCTACGGGGAGTGGACCGCAGGCTCGCGAGAGGAGGCGACGGTGCTCGCGGCCGCGCCGTCAGGCCCGCGCGGCGAAGGCCCGGCAGGGCCCGATCCGGACAGCATGATCGGCCGTTTCACCATCAACTTCACGACGCAGGCGCGCGAGGGCCGCATCGATCCCGTCTTCTGCCGCGACCGCGAGATCCGCCAGATCGTCGACATCCTCAGCCGCCGACGCAAGAACAACCCGATCTGCGTCGGCGATCCCGGCGTCGGCAAGACCGCCGTCGTCGAGGGCCTCGCCCTGCGCATCATCGAGGGCGACGTTCCCGATTTCCTCCGCAACGTCGAACTGGTCGGGCTCGATCTCGGCCTCCTGCAGGCCGGCGCCAGCGTCAAGGGCGAGTTCGAGAACCGCCTGAAGGGCGTCATCGAGGAGGTGAAGGCCTCGCCGAAGCCGATCGTGCTGTTCATCGACGAGGCGCACACGCTGGTGGGAGCGGGCGGCGCGGCGGGCGGCAGCGACGCGGCGAACCTCCTGAAGCCGGCGCTCGCCCGCGGCGAACTGCGGACGATCGCGGCCACCACCTGGTCGGAATACAAGAAATACTTCGAGAAGGACCCGGCGCTCGCCCGCCGCTTCCAACTCGTCAAGCTCGACGAGCCGTCGCCCGATGAGGCCGTCACCATCCTGCGCGGCCTGCGCGACGCCTACGAGAAGAGCCACGGCGTCTACATCCGCGACGACGCGGTGGCCGCCGCCGTCCACCTCTCGGCGCGTTACATCACCGGCCGCCAGCTGCCCGACAAGGCGATCGACGTCCTCGACACCGCCGCCGCCCGTGTCCGCCTCAGCCTGTCCACCCGGCCGCCCGCCCTCGTCGAGCAGGTCCAGGCGGCCGCCGCCCTGAAGCGCGAGCGCGACGCCCTCGAGCGCGATGCCGTCACCTCGCGGGTCGACGTCGCCGGCCGCATCGCCGAGATCGACGCCCGCATCGCCGGCCTCGAAGCCGACATCGGCGCGCTCGAGGCGCGCTGGACACAGGAACGCGCCCTCGTCGACGACCTCCTCGACCTGCGTCGCGGCGGCTCCGAACCGGAGGATGAGGCGGCCGCGGAGGCGGACGACGCGCCGGCGCCGGACGGCCCGCCCGCGGACGGGCGCCGCGCCGACCTCGGCACCGCCCTCGCGAGTCTTGCCGGCGTCCAGGGGCGCTCGCCGCTGGTTCACTTCGAGGTGACGCCTGACGCGGTCGGCGAGGTGATCTCCGACTGGACCGGCATCGCCGTCGGCCGGATGATGCGCGACGAGGCCGCCTCGCTGCTGACGCTCGGCAGCGACCTCATGCGCCGCATCAAGGGCCAGGACCACGCCATCGCGGCGCTGGAGGAGACCCTGCGCGCCGCAAAGGCCGGCATCCAGGACCCGAACCAGCCGATGGGGGTGTTCCTGTTCGTCGGGCCCTCGGGCGTCGGCAAGACCGAGCTCGCCATCGCGCTGGCCGATCTCCTGTTCGGCGGCGAGCGCTTCCTCGTCTCGATCAACATGTCGGAGTTCCAGGAGAAGCACACCGTCTCGAAGCTCGTCGGCTCGCCGCCGGGCTATGTCGGCTTCGGCGAGGGCGGCGTGCTGACCGAGGCGGTGCGGCAACGTCCCTACTCGGTGGTGCTGCTCGACGAGGTCGAGAAGGCCGACCTCGAGGTGATGAACCTGTTTTACCAGGTCTTCGACAAGGGCACGCTCTCCGACGGCGAAGGCCGGGTCGTCGACTTCAAGAACACGGTGATGATCCTCACCAGCAACCTCGCCACCGACGTCATCACCGATCTCGGCCTCGCCAGTCCGCCGCCGAGCCTCGACGAGATCGTCGGGGCGATCCGCCCGATCCTCAGCCGCCACTTCAAGCCGGCGCTGCTGGCGCGTATGCAGATCGTGCCGTTCCTGCCGCTGCAGAGCGCCGAGCTCGCGGCCATCACGCGTCTCAAGCTCGACCGCGTCGCCCGCCGCATCGAGGCGAGCCACAAGATCGCCTGCCGCTATTCCGACGCCGTGGTCGATGCGATCTGCGCCCGCGCCACCGAGGTCGAGAGCGGCGCCCGCGCCGTCGACCAGATCATCCGCCGCACCCTGCTGCCGGCCGTCGCCACCACCATCCTCGCCAGCATGACCGAGGACGGCGTGCTCGGCGACCTCGCGATCACAGTGGCGGCGGACGGCCATTTCGTCGTCTCCGTCGCCGGCGTCGACGGTGCGGCCGTGCCCCCGCCGCTGTCCGAGACGGACACGGCGGAGCCTTTCGACGACGGACACGTCGCGGCCGTGGCCTGACCGAGCGATGCACGGACCGGCGCCGGTGGCCAGCGAGGGCGGATCGATCGCCGAGGAGCTTCTCGAGCTGACGGCGGCGCTCGCCACCGAGCGGCGCCTGGAGACCCTCCTCGCCGGTGTCATCGCGGCGGCGCGGCGCATCGTCGGCGCCGAGACCTCCCGCATCTTCCTGCTCGACCGGGTCGGCCGCGAACTCCACTGCGTCCAGAGCCGGCACGACGGCGACACCGACCGCGCCGCCGCGCGCACCATCCAGCTGTTCAAGCCCGACGGCGGCTACA
Organism: Pseudoxanthobacter soli DSM 19599; assembly: GCA_945898215.1. GTDB lineage: Bacteria > Pseudomonadota > Alphaproteobacteria > Rhizobiales > Segnochrobactraceae > CAMDHY01. Next base: position 95,660 of record CAMDHY010000003.1, read on the forward strand.
ACCTCACGGACCCGAGCGCCTTCGCCGTCATCACCGGCCGCGTCGTCGACATCCCGAACGTCTATGCCTACAGCGGCTACGAGTTCGGCGCGGTCTACGAGGACGACCGCTACGACGGCCGGCGCACCCGCACCTTCACGGCCCTGCCGCTGCGCAACGCCGACGCCGCCACGCTCGGCGTACTTCAGCTCGTCAACGCGCGGTCGGCCGACAACGGCGAGATCGGCCCGCTGTCGCCGCCGCACAAGCGGTCGCTGCAGGCGCTCGCTGCCCACGGCGCCGCTGCCATCGCCAACGCCCGCATGTTCGAGGAGAACCGCCAGCTCATCCGCCAGCTTGACCGCGCCAACGCCGAGCTCGCAGAGGAGAACACCGAGCTTCGGACGGTCGTCTCCGCCACCACGGCGGGAACCACCGTCATCGGCGACAGTCCGGCCATCCGTGTCTCGCTCGACCTCGCCCGTCGGGCCGCCGGCTCGCGCGTCCCGGTGCTGCTGCTCGGCGAGACCGGCACCGGCAAGGAGGTCTTCGCCCGCCTCGTCCATGCCTCGAGCCCGCGGCAGACCCGGGCGATGATCGCGCAGAACTGTGCGAGCCTGCCGGAGACGCTGCTGGAGAGCGAACTTTTCGGCCACCGGCGCGGCGCCTTCTCCGGGGCTATCGCCGACAAGAAGGGCCTCGTCCAGGAGGCGGCCGGGGGCACGCTGTTTCTCGACGAGATCGGCGACATGCCGATCGGCCTGCAGTCGAAGATCCTGCGGCTCCTGGAGGACGGCGAGGTCCGCCGGCTGGGCGACACCCGTTCGGAGAAGATCGACGTCCGCGTCATCGCCGCCACCAACTGCGATCTGAAGCGCAAGATCGCCGACGGCAGCTTCCGCGAGGATCTGTTCTATCGCTTGAGCGTCTTCCCGATCACCCTGCCGCCGCTGCGCGAGCGCCCGTCCGACATCGTGCAGTTCGCCGAGGCGTTCCTGGCGCGCGCCGCCCAGGCGAGCGCCCGGCCGACGCCCGCCCTGACGCCGCGCGCCCTCGACGCCCTGGTGCGCTGGCGCTATCCCGGCAATGTCCGCGAACTGAAGAACATCATCGAGCGCGCCGTGCTGATGGTGGACGAGGGCGAGCGCGTCGATCTCCCGCACCTGCCGGCGGAACTCGCCGGCGACGTCACCTACCTGCCCCTGGCGGCGGCCGGCGAAGGCGAGACGGCCTCGCTCAGGGCCTCGGTCGAGCGCTTCGAGGCCACCCTCATCGAGGCGAAGCTGCGCGAGGTCGGCGGCAACCAGACCCGCACGGCCGAGCTCCTCGACATTTCCCGCCGCAGCCTCGTCGAGAAGCTGCGGCGCTACGGCATCCGCTCCCGCGCGCCGTCGCGATCGCTCGTGCCGGGCGGCGGCATGCGTCGGGCTTGAGAACGGACGGCTGCGCATGGCGACGTCGCATGAGATCCGCAGCGCCCTCGAGGCCTTCCTCGCCGGCCGCACGCGCCTCGAACAATTGGCGAGCGAGCTCCAGGCCCGTGCCACGACGGGAGACGAGCTGCGCGCCGAACTCGCCGACGACGTCTCGACGGGGCGGCTGCCCGCCGACATCGCCGGCATCCTGATCGCCCAGGCGTGCGGACCGGCCGAGCCGGCCGGCGCGGCGGCGTCCGCACCGGCCGCCGAAGCCGGCGAGGCCGCCGCCATCCACAGCCGCGTCGACGACGTCGTCACGTCCTCCCTCGTCAACGACTTCAAGCGGTTTCGCGACGGCTCGCGGCGCGCCGATCGCGGTCGCCTGGAAAGCCGGCAGATCGACGCCGCCCTGTCGGACTTCCACAGCATCCGCCTGCGCCAGCAGGCGAGCCGCGCCGGCGACCGGCCCGGCGCCCGCCCGCCGGCGGTCCCCGACGCCGACGGCACGCACCTGATGCTCGGCGACATGCTGCGCGAGCGCTTCGTGCTCGACGTCCTGATCGGCACGGGCGGCATGGGCCGGGTCTATCGGGCGGTCGACCGGCGGCGGCTGGAGGCCCTCGATCCGCAGCCCTACGTCGCCGTGAAGGTGCTGTCGTCCGACTTCCGTCGCCACCCGGACGCCCTGCGCGCGCTGGAGGCGGAAGCGCGGAAGGTGCAGGCGCTCGCCCATCCCAACATCTGCGTCGTCTTCGACTTCGACCGCGACGGGGCGAACGCCTTCCTCGTCATGGAACTCCTGCTCGGCAGCACCCTCGACGTCGTGCTGCGGGCGAGCCCGGGCGGGCGGCTCGCGGCCGATCGCGTCGTCCCGGTCGTCGGCGGCCTCCTCGCCGGTATCGGCTATGCCCACGCCCGCGGCATCGTCCACGCCGACCTGAAGCCCGGCAACGTCTTCCTCTGCGACGACGGCGACACCAAGGTGCTCGACTTCGGTGTCGCCACCGCCCTGCGCGGCGCCGGCTTCGATCCGGCGGGGCTCGAGGCGCTGACGCCGGGCTATGCAAGCCCGGAGATGGCGAGGGGCGAGCCGCGCGACCCGCGCGACGACGTCTTCGCCCTCGGCTGCATCGCCTATCTGGTGCTGACCGGCCGGCATCCCTACGACCGCCGGCCCGCGGAGGAGGCGGAGGCGCGCGGCATGGTCCCGGTGCCGGTCGACGGGCTCGATCCCGGCGGCTGGGCGGTGCTGGCGTCGGCGCTGTCCTTCCGCCGCGACGACCGGCCCGCCGACGCGACCGCGCTCGCGGCCACGCTGCTGCCGGGCCTCGCGCGGTGCGAGCCGGCGCTCAGCCGTCGATGGCCGTGACGAGGCGCCGGATCTGCACGCTGAACGGGTGATCCGGGTCGGCGAGGGAGAACAGCCCGCCGCTGCCGAGCCGCAGCATCTCGTCGCTCATCGGGATCGTGGCGCCGACGTCGGCCGCATAGGTCTCGGCGATCCGCGCGGCGAGCAGGGCGGCGTCGAACTCCGGATGCATCTTGTTCACCACCAGCAGGATCCGGGGCACCTCGAGCCGGCGCGCGAGCTCGAGGGTCACCGCCGTGCCCTGATAGTCCTGGTGGTCGGGGCGCAGCAGGATGAGCGCGATGTCGGCGATGGCGATCGACAGCAGCGTCTCCTCGTTGATGCCGGGATGGGTGTCGATGAGCAGGTAGTCGAGATCGAGCTGCCGGCAGAGCGCCATCAGCCCGTCGTTCAGCATCTCGACGTCGTAGCCCTCCTTCAGCACCCGCGCGATGTCGGCGGTGCGCACGCTCGCCGGCACGAGGCTGAGCCTGCCGCGCGCCGGCCCGGCCGGCTCGCCGGCGCCCCGCTCGACGGTCGCGGTGACGTCGAACGCCGCCTCCTCGACGCGGCAGCGACCCCACAGGAAGTCGTTGAGGGTCGAGCCTGCCGAGGGGTCGCAGCCGAACAGCACGTGGATGCCGGGGGACTGGATGTCGACGTCGACGACGGCGAGGCGCCGGCCGCGGCGAACCAGTTCGGCGGCAACGTTGGCAGCGACGTTCGTCTTGCCGGTGCCGCCGCGATAGGAATGGAAGGCGACGACGCGCGTCATCGGTCGCTGTCGCGGTTCAGCGGGGCCGCTCGCGCAGGGCGCGGGCGCGGTCCTGCAGCGAACGGAAATAGTCGGTCTCGCTGATCTCCCGCACCTCGCGGTCGCGCGACAAAACGTCGATGCGGATGCGCAGCCGGTCCACCTCGGCCGTCAGGGCGCGGTTGTCGCCGGCGAGGCGCGCATTGGCGATCTCGAGGTCCCGCTTCGCCTCCTCGAGCTCCTTCAGCGTTCCGGCGAGGTTGAACTCGCGCGCCTCGATGCGCACCAGCATCATGCCGAAGTCTTCCGCCAGCTGCCGCACCGGCTCCGGGATCGTCGTGTCGCCGGTCATGGCGAGCAGAGCGTCGACCTGGTCGTAGCGTCCGAGCGATATTTCGCCGCACAGCCTCCGCAGCCTCGCGAGCGGTTCGAGCCCCGCCTCAAGTTCCGGCATTATGTTCCCCCGCGCCGGTCGTGATCTTCCCCCGCGCGAAAAGCAGATGCGACGAGACCGGATTGTCCGGATAGCACGGCCAGATGACACCCTTGCGTCCGGCGCGGCTGCGACGGTCGCGGCGGGGCACGCCGGCGGCCCGCCGCGGTGGACGCGCCTTCGGTGCGGTCAGCCGTCGTCGAGGCGACCATCGACGATGTGCAGGCGCCGGTCCGCGAGGTCGAAGATGCGCTCGTCGTGGGTCGACAGCAGGACGCCGGCGCCCGACGAGCGGGCGAGCTGGACCATCAGCGAAACGACGCCGCGGCCGTTGGCGCCGTCGAGCGCTGCGGTGGGCTCGTCGGCGAGTACCAGTGGCGGCGCCCGCACCATCGCGCGCGCCACGGCGACGCGCTGCTGCTGGCCGCCGGAAAGCGTTCCGGGCAGATCGTCGGCGCGGCCGCCGAGGCCGACGTCGGCGAGCGCCCGCTGCACCCCCCCGTCGCTCTCGGCCGAGGCGAGACCGCCGTTCGGCAGCAGGGCAACGGCGACGTTCTCGGCCAGCGTGAGCGAGCGCAGCAGGCTCGGGCGCTGGAAGACGAAGCCGAGCCGCCGGCGAAGCGCATCGACCGCCGGCCGGCCGGCGCCGGAGAGTTCCGTGCCGAGAACGACCACAGATCCCGCGGAGAAGCGCCGCATCCCGCCGATGATGGTGAGGAGCGTCGTCTTGCCAGACCCGGACGGTCCGGTGAGCAGGACGATCTCGCCCCGCCGCACCTCCATCGAGACGCGGTCCAGCACCGTCCGCCCGGTCTCGCCCCGGCCGTAGGAGAAGGAGAGGTCGCGGACGGCGACGAGGACGTCGCCGCCGTTCCCTGCCACCGTCGCACCCGGATCCCGCGCCTCGCTCACGCGAAGAGATCGAGCGGGTCGGCCCGCCTGAGCCGTCGGAGCGTGGCGAGGACCGCCACCGCCATCGTCGCGAGTGTCAGGGCGAGGACCGTCAGCACCGCTTGGGCGTCGAGCGTCAGTTCCAGCCCGGTCAGGTCGCCGGCGAGCGCGTAGATCGCCAGTGCAGCGGCCACGGTGACCGGGAAGACGAGGACGGTGATGACCAGCGCGATCTGCGCCACCGTGCGCCGGAACAGGCCATCCTCGTGGCCGAGCGCCTTCAGCACGGCGTATTCCGGCAGGCTCGCCTCGATGATGGTCGCAAGGGTCTGGCCGACGAACACGGCGCCGATGACGAGGCCGACGATGACGCCGATGCGGAAGATGATGCCGATCGGGGTGTTCACCCGATAATACCGGGTCTCATGCTCGATGAAGCTTTCCTTGGTGAAGACGCGTGCGTCCTCGCCGAGCCGCCGTGCCAGGTTGGCGACGACGGTTCGAGGCTCGAAGCCCGGCGCCACCGTGACGAGACCGAGCGTTATGCGTGCGGCCGGCGTCCCGTGTGCGCGCCGGAGCGTGAAATCGCTCATCACGAGGGTGCCGTCGATGAAGAAGGTCGGGCCGAGGGTGAACAGGCCGATGAGGTCGACGCGGGTTCCGATCGGCCGGTTCGGGCCGGCCAGCACCACCGCCGCCGGGGCGCCACCGGCGAGGGCCGCGACGACGGTGCGATAGCCCTCGCGGGAGCGGGAATCGATCACGGCCGTTCCCACGATGCGAAGGCGGCCGGCCGCCGTGATGACCCCGGGGATGTCGAGCGCCGGGGCGTCGGGATCGATCCCGATCGCCGAGGCGCTCGCCATGCCGCCGCTGTCCGTGACCACCTGCAGCGTCGCGAGTTGCAGCGGCGTTGCGGTGGCGACACCGGTGACGCTTCCGGCCTCCAGCAGGATCGTGCGGTCGAGCCAGGGCTGCGGGAAGGCCAACGTGGCGAACCGCCGGTTGACGATGACCAGATCGGCCGCGAGGGCGCGCGCGAGGCCGGTGGCGCTCGCATAGAGCGCGTTCTCGAAGCCGATCTGGGTGAAGACGAGCACGATCGCCACGCCGAAGCCGGCGAGGGGGCCGACGAGGCGCGGTCCGAGAAAGGCGATCTGCCGCAGGGCGAGGCGGGTCGACAGTGGCAGTGTCATCGCCCCGCGACCGCGATTTCCGCCGGGATCGTCACCTCGAGATCGAGCCCGAGCAGCGGCGGCAGGGCGGCTGGCGGTTCGGCGACCACCTCCACCTCGGCGACGCGGGCATCCACCGACCGCATCAGGTCCGGGGCGCTTTCGTCGTTGACCGAGGCGATCGTGCCGATGCGCGTGACCCGGCCCGTCATCGTCTCCGCGAAGGCGCGCGAGGTGAGGTGGACGATCTGGCCGGGGCGGACGCCGAGGACCTGCCGCTCGTCGATCTCGGCGATCACCACCAGGCTGTCGAGGTCGGCGAGGCGGACGATGCCGCCGGGTCCGATCGCCTCACCGGGACGGGCGACGACGTCGATGACGCGGCAGGCGCAGGGGGCGCGCACGAGCGTCTGCTCGCGGGCGGCGATCGCCTCGGCGAGCCGCGCCTGCTTCAGCGCAACGGCGGCGCGGGCGGCAGTGACGTCGACGGCGCGGACCTCGCTGAGGGCGGCGAGTCGCGATGTGGCGTGCAGGCGGGCGCTCTCGGCGCGGGTCAGGGCGCGGAGGATCTTCTCGTGGGAGGCGGTGGCGAGCTGGCCGCGGCGGAAGAGCTGCTCGGCCCGTGTCGCGTCGGCCCGCGCCTCCTGCAGGACGAGGTCCTCGAGCGCGAGCCGCGCCCGCTCCATGTCGATCTCGCTCCGCTTCGCCGGCATCAGGACGCGGGCGAGGTCGGCGCGGGCGACGTCGAGCTCCCGCTCGGCCACCACCACCGCCGCTTCGCGGAGCGTGCGCTCCTGCAATTCGGCGACGACGGCTCCGGGTGCGAGGCGATCACCCTCGCGGACGGTGAGGCGTGCCAGCGTGCCGCCACCGACCGGTCCGGCGAGCACGACGAGACCGTCGCGTGCCTCGATGCGGCCGCGCCCGACGACGTCGCCGACCGTCGACGGCAGCGGCTCCGGACCCGCCGTCTGCAACGTCGTCGGCATCGCCACTGCGGCGGTCGCGGTGGCGACGACGGCGATCACGCCGCGCGACAGGAACTGTCCAAACCTCATCCGTGACCCGCCAGCCCCGCGCGCCGCTGTCGCGGAGCGCCCCCCACACGCCGTGATCGACGTGTTCAGGCGGGTTTAGCGTCTCTCGTTGACAGGACGTTGACCCTCGCGCCGCGGCGCACTGGTTCGCGTCGTTGGAGCGTCAGTTTCGCGCGGCGTCGCCGTGACCGGCTCAGGCCAGACGGGGCTCAGCGGAGTGGCGAGGCTCGAGGGGTGGTGCCGCTTACAGGACTCGAACCTGTGACCCCATCATTACGAATGATGTGCTCTACCAACTGAGCTAAAGCGGCTTGACCCTCACGGCCAGGACCCGGCCAATCGAAGACCTGGCCTGCCGAGCGCCTGTGGACGAGGCGGACGAAGGGCGCCCTTCTCGACGCGGCTGAGATACAGGCTCGCGCCCGCCCGCGCAAGTCTCCGACCCGCGCAAGTCTCCGACCCGCGCAAGTCTCCGTCTGACCCAGCCCTGGTCGATCACCGGGGCCCGCGCGACCACCGGCTGCCGAGCGGCCGGTCAGAACAGGCGCAGCTTCGGACGGGCCGCCGCGGCGTCGTCTTCGGTCGCCACCGGCCCGGGGTCGTCGGGGGAGTGGGCGAGGGGGAACTCCACCAGCCGCGGCCCCTGGCGGGGATCGGCCGGCGCCACCGGGCTCGGCTCGCGCTCGCGCGCCCAGTAGGGCTTGCCCGGGGCGCCCGGCGGGGAGCCCGGCGGGGCGCCGTCGGCAGAGGACGGCATCACCAGCACCTCGCGCGCGGCCGGCGCCGTCGCCGCGGCAGCGGCGGCGGGCGAGCTCGCCGTCGCGGCGGCAGCGGCACCGCCCGGTCCACTGGCCCCGGTCGCGGTGCCAGCGATCGTGGCGGTGGCGGTCGCGTCGGTATCGGGCCCGGCGGCCACGGTCGGGCCACCATGCGGCCGGGTCCAGAACGGCTTCGTGTCGCCGGCCTCCGGCGGCGCCGATCCAGGCGGCGCCGCGGCCGCGGGCGGCTCCACCGCGACGTCTGCCGTGCCGACCGCCGCGACGGGTTCGGGCGGCAGCGGCGGTGCGGACGCCGACGGCGGCGGCGACGCGGCACTGGTGACACCGCGGGCGGCGCCGCCGTCCGCGACCATCAAACCGCGGGCGGCACCGATGTCCGCGACCGTCGCGGTCACCGGGGCCGCAGCGCGCACCGCGGACCCGCCCGTGAGGGCGACCGCCGCAGGGGCGACGGGCGCAGACGTGGCCGGCGCAGACGTGGCCGGTGCAGACGTGGCCGGTGCGGGAGCGGCCGGTGCGGGAGCGGCCGGTGCGGGAGCGGCGGCGAAGATCGGCGGCGCCGGTTCGGGGGCGGGCTCCGGCGGCGCGAACAGCGCCTCGTCGACCAGCGGGCCGGCGCTGCTGCCGATCGCCTCGATCGGCACCTTCCACTCGAAGGCGTCGAGGCGTCCCGTCGCCGGCGACACCGGCGCCCAGTGCTCGGAGGTGACGCCGTCGGCCGTCCACACCGGGTCGCGCGGGGCGCGGACGGCGCGCGACAGCCACTCGCGCACCCGGCCGCGATCGCCGTGCTCCGCCTCCTCGAGGTCGGCCATCAAAAGGCAGGCGCGCTGGCTCGGCCGCTCGGCAAGCACGGCGCGCAGCTCCGCCCGCGCCGCCTCGACCTCGCGCGCGTCGACGGCGGCGCGCGCCACCGCGAGCCGGCCCTCGGCGTCGCCCGGCTTCAGGGCCGCGAGCCCCCGCATCCGCTTCAGCCGGTCGCGGCCGGCCTCGCCTGGGCGCACCAGCACGTAGGCCTCGACGAGCTCGGGGTGGGGCGAGCGCCGCCACGTCGCCTCGATCACCTTGGTGGCGCGGCGCGGGTCGTTGAGGCGGGCGAGCACCCGGCCGGCGACGCCGGCGGCGGGCACGAGGTCGCTCGCGAGGCCGTGCGCCTCGAGCGCCAGCGCCCGCGCCCGCTCGGGCGCGGCGGTCTCGAGCTCGAGCGCCCGGGCCGTCAGCAGCACCGCCTTCAGGCGCTTCGCCGTCGGTTTGTCGACGAGGGCGTTGTGGGCGTTCTTGTCGAGGATGGCGATGGCGCCTTCCCAGTCGCGGACGGCGGCGGCGTGTTCGAAGCGGGCGCGGCCGGCCCACGGCAGGCCCGGCGCGATCACCGCCGCCTCCTCGGCATAGTGGTAGGCGGCCGCCGGCTCGCCGGCGCGCACCGCTTCGACATAGAGGCCATGCAGGCCGAGCGTCCGCGTCTCCGGGTCCGCCAGCATCGCCTCGAAGGCGGTGCGGGCAGCAAGGCTGTCGCCGGTGAGCTGCGCCGTCTGCGCCTCCAGGAAACGCGTCGCCGGATCGCGCGGCAGCAGCCGGCGCGCCTCGGTCATGTAGCGGCGGGCGAGCCGGGCGTCGCCGGCGCCGACGGCGACGAGACCGCGCGACAGCGCCGTGTGGCCCTTGTTCTCGCGGCGGCGGCCGAGGAAGCGGCGGAACAGCGACGGCGCGCGGACGATGCCGCGCAGCACGCCCCACACCACCAGTGTCGCGGCGAGCAGCGCGAGCAGCGCCACGGCGGCGACCATGACCGAGGTGTCGAGCCGCCAGCCCTGCCAGTCGATCGTCACCGTGCCCGGCCGGTCGGCGAGCCAGGCGGCGCCAACCGCGACGGCGAACACCACGGCGAAGTAGACGAGGATGCGGATCATCGGCGGCGTTCCGGACTGGCGGTCGAGAGGGCGAGGGACCTCGACGCGAAGGGCAGCGGCGGCACTGGCAGTGTCGGCACGAGGGCGGGCGGGGCGGTCACTCCGTCGCTCCGTTCAGGCGGGCGAGCACCGCCGCCTCGAGGCGGGCGAAGGCCGCCTCGGCGGCGATGCGCTGGGCGAGGCCGGTGCCGAAGCGCGGCGCGGCGGCGCGCACCGGCTCGGGCAGGGCGGCGAACGCCGTCTCGCCGGCTGCGAGGTCGCCCGCGGCGAGCGCCACTGTCACCGCCTCGAGGCCGAGCGCCACCGGATCGCCGGAATCGGCGCTCGTCGGCCGGATCGAGACGAGCGACTGTGCCCCCGAGAGCAGCGCGTCGAGGGGGCCGGCCTCGGCGGACGCCGCCGGGGTGGGCGCTGTGGCGGCGAGCATCGCCGGCTTTTCGAGCGCCAGCATCGCCGCGAGCGAGGCCCGCGTCGGCACGCCGGCCTCGGCGTTCGCCGACAGCGCGGTGACGTCCTCCGACCCGTCGAGCCGTGGCGCCAGCGCCGCGAGTTCCGCCGCATAGGGGCGTCCGGCGTCGAGCGCCTCGCCGAGCCGGAGGGTGGCGAAGGCCACCGCCGCCGGCCCGCGGGCCTGCTCGGCCGGATCGGTCGCCTCCAGCGTGCCGAGACGCTCGCCCAGGGCGGTGACAGCGGCAGTTGCGGCGTCGCGGGCGCCGGCGAGCGCCGTCAGCTGCTCGCCGATGGTGGAAAGCTGCTGTTCGAGCGCGTCCAGGCGGCCGTCGAGGCGGCCGTCGAGGGCGGCGAGCTGTTCGCCGGCGGTGCGGTCGACGGTGGCGATGCGTTCGCCGAGCTGCGTGTCGAGGGCGCCGACACGCTGGTCGAGCGCGGTGAGCGCCGCCGGGTCGATGGCGGGCGCTGCGGCCGGCGCGGCGGCGAGCTTCTCGACCTCGCCGGTGAGACCGTTCAGGCGGTCGCCCAGCGCCGTGACGCTCGCCTGCAGGTGGGCGGCGTCGGCGGAGCCTGCGCCGGGTACCGCAGCGGACACCTGCTGCTCGAGCGCCGAGAGCCGCTCGGACAGCGCCGCCTCGTCGGTCGGCGGCACAGCCGCGGCGGCGAGCGCGTCGACCCGCGCGCTGAGTTCGCTCACCGCCTGGCGCAGCGCGGCGGCGGCGGCGGGGTCGG
>CAMDHY010000004.1 GCA_945898215.1 Pseudoxanthobacter soli DSM 19599
AAGGCCCACCTCAGGAAGGCTGCTGCCCGCACCCTTCCGCGACTTTGGGACGCGATCCGAGACGCCATCGACGCCGTCGCGCCGGGCGATGCCCGCAGCTTCTTCACCGCCTGCGGATATGAACCGGAATGATCCGAATCCGCTCTAGCGCAGGGCGCGCTCGACGCCGCGCAACTCGGCGAGGCCCTTCAGGCGGCCGATGGCGGGGTAGCCCGGCTGCGCGCCGCGGACGAGGTCGTCGAGGATGTCCTGGCCGTGATCCGGCCGCATCGGGATCTGCGCATCCTCGCGGCCCTGCGCCGCCCGCCGCTTCTCCTCGCGCACCACGGCGGCGATAACGGCGACCATGTCGGTGTCGCCGTCGAGGTGCTCGGCCTCGTGGAACGTGCAGGGTGTTCCCGTCGTTTCGCGCGTGACGTTGCGCAGGTGCAGGAAGTGGATGCGGCCGCCGAGGCGCTCAATCATGCCCGGCAGATCATTGTCCGGGCGGGCGCCGAGCGAACCGGTGCAGAGCGTCACGCCGTTCGCGGGGCTGTCCACGGCGGCGAGCACCGCGGCGTAGTCGGCCTCCGTCGACATCACGCGCGGCAGGCCGAGCAGCGGGAACGGCGGGTCGTCGGGATGACAGCAAAGCCGCAGGCCGAGGCGCTCAGCCGTCGGCACGACCTCGGAGAGGAAGTCGACGAGGTTGCGGCGCAGCCGGTCGGCGTCGATCGCGCCATAGAGGCCAAGTTGCGTCCTGAGGCCGTCGAGCGACCAGTGCTCGGCCGAGCCCGGCAGTCCGGCGCTGACGCTGCGGGCGAGGGTGTCTCGCTCGGCCTCGGTGAGGGCGGCGAACCGCTCGGCCGCCGCTTCGACGAGGGCGGCGTCGAAGCTCTCCGCCGCGCCAGGGCGTTTCAGGACGTGGATGTCGAAAGCGGCGAAGGCGACGAGGTCGAAGCGCATCGTCGTGCCGCCGTGCGCGACCCGCCAGGCGAGGTCGGTGCGCGTCCAGTCGAGGACCGGCATGAAGTTGTAGCAGACCACCTCGATGCCGGCGCTCGCGAGGTGCTCGAGCGAGGTGCGGTAGGCGGCGAAGTGGTCGCGGAAGACGCCCGTCTGCGTCTTGACGGCCTCGGAGACGGGCAGGCTCTCCACCACCTCCCAGGCGAGGCCGCTCGACGCCCCGCCCGGCAGCGTCGCGACCTCCCGCTGGCGCTTCGCGATCTCGACGGGTGTCCAGACGGCGCCGTTCGCGACGTGGTGGAGTGCGGTGACGATGCCCTGGGCGCCCGCCTGCCGGGCATCGGCGATCGTCACCTTGTCGACCGGGCCGAACCAGCGCCAGACGTGTCTCATCGAGGGCTCCGCGGTGGGAAACGGCGCGGCCGCCACCCAGCGATGGTGTCCGGCAGCCCCGGCGGGAGGGAACAGCAGCGCCACGATCACTGCAAGCATGATCGCCGGCAAGGGCTGCGTAAGGCATCCCGCCAACCCTAGCGACATCGAGCCGCTCCGGCTGCGGGATCGGCCGGGCGCCCTGCGGCGACGCGAGCGCCGTCCGGTCTCGCGCCGAGAGGCCGGCTACTCGACCGTCGAGGCGCCGGGTGCCGAGAGGCTCCAGGCGAGGCGCCGTGTGTCGTGACGGGCGGCAGCGGCAGACCCTTCCGGTGCCGGCTCGCAGCGGGACCGGCGCGATTCGCCCGGATGCAGCACGCCTTCGTCCTTCTCGAAGACCGCGAAGACGGAGCCGACCAGATAGACCGTGAAGCCGGTCCCAAGGATGAGGCCGACGATCAGCACCGGCGCCGTCAACCGGCTGCGCAGAAGGCGGGCGGCGACGAACAGGGCCAGGAGCACGATGAGGGCGAGCACGCCCAGCGCCAAGAGCTGCCCGATCAGCGCCCCGCCGAGGAGGCAGCCGGTCATCGTATCCACGAGATCTGGCAATCCGCCCATCGTTCGCCTCGCACCGACGGGGCGCCGGGAGGGTGCCACCGATCCCGCGTGCATAGTCGATCACAGCGCGCGTTCACAGACGCTCGGCTGACGCGCCGAGCGCTCTCGCCGAAGGTCTCGGACCTTGGTGCCTTTTTGCCGCCACGACCCGCATGCTACAGTAAGACGGGGTTCAACCGGTTCGAGTGTCGTCCAGATGATCGAGTTCGTTCGCGCAGGTCGCCTGGTCGCCGCCGTGCTGATGCTCGGCGGGCTGTTCGCCCTCTCCGCTCCGGCGGCCGCGCCCGCTTCGGGAGCCGATGAGGACATCGCCACCGGCCACTACAAGTTCCCCGCAAGCGTCGATCCGCTTGTCGCCACCGACCGCGAGACGGAACTCTGGGCCCATGTCTGGCGGCCGGCGAAGCTCGGCAGGGACGCACGCCCGCTGCTCGTCTTCCTGCACGGCAACCACAGCACCTGCGGGCGCTTAGACCCCGAACTCGGCGTGCGCGTCGACGACCGCACGGACTACACCGACACGGGCGAGTGCCCGGACGGCTACGTCGTCACCCCCAACCACATGGGCTACGACTACCTGGCCCGCCGCCTCGCCCAGCGGGGCTACGTCGTCGTCTCCATCAACGCCAACCGCGGGATCACCGCCGGTGCCGGCATCGACGGTGACGGAGGCCTGAACCTGATGCGCGGACGGCTGGTGATGCGCCACCTCGCCCTCCTCGCCGACTGGAACGCCGGCAAGGGCGACGTGCCGCGGTCGCTCGGCTTCGACCCAAAGGGTCGCCTCGACCTGTCGCAGGTGGGCCTGATGGGCCACAGCCGCGGCGGCGAGGGCGTGCGCGCCGCCCTCCAGCAGATGCGGGACGACACCCGCCTCGCCCGCAAGGTGCGCAACGTGCGCGTGCGGGCGATCTTCGAGATCGGCCCGGTCGACGGCCAGACGGGCCGCGTCCTCAATGCCGACGGCGTGGCGAGCGCGATCCTGCTGCCCGTCTGCGATGGCGACGTCATCGACCTCGGCGGAATGCGGGTCTTCGACCGCACCTTCGGGATCGAGGGCGACAGCGTCTCGGCGATCAAGGCGACGGTCGGCGTCTACGGCGCCAACCACAACTTCTACAACACCGAGTGGCAGGAGAGCGACGCGGGCGGATGTGCCGGCTACCCGGCGCTGTTCGGCCCGCTCCTCGGCTCGCCCGAGCAGCGGCAGACCGGCATCGAGACGCTGGTGCCATTCTTCGAGGCGAACGTCGGCAAGAACCGCGAACCCGACCTCAACGCCGTGTTCGACGCCGGCAAGCTGCCGCCGAAGCCGCTGCGCCAGCTCGCGACCACCGTGCGCAACTACCTGCCGGGTCCCGTCGGCAGCGAGGTGAAGGTGCTGCAGCGCTTCACCGGCGAAACGGGCTTCAGCGATTCCGGTGCGCGCAACCGGACGGTCGGCCTCGAGGTCGAGCACGCCGGCGTCATTGAGAGCTTCCCCGGCCTCGAGTGGGCGGTGCCGCACGATCCGAGCGTCCGCTGGGCGACGCTGTCCTGGGACGGCGGCACCAGGCACTTCTACGAGGTCGTGGTCGCCGATCGTCGCCCGCTGCGCCTCGACGAGTACGAGACGCTCACTTTCCGGGCGGCGCTGCGCTGCGCGGCCGACGTGTGGTGCCCGGGGCTCGGCGCGGACGACAAGCCGGCCATCGCCGTGGCCCTCGTCGGTTCCGACGGCAAGGTCTCGCCGGCCGTCGATGTCGACGCCTCCCGCTGGCTCGACTGGCCGACCATCGACGACAACGCCTCTGAAGCCGTCAGCGCCCACGAGATGCTGACGACGATCCGCGTCAAGGTGTCGAAGTTCAAGGCTTCGGCGACGAAGGACGTGCGCGCCATCCGCTTCGTGCTCTCCGGTCAGGAGAGCGGGCGGGTCGCCATCTCGGACATCACCGTGGACGGAAAGAAGAAGCGGAGCCGCGACGAGGCCATTCGGGTCGCGAGCGCGGAGACGACCGGCGCGCCGGTGCCGGCGGAGGTTAGGCTGCCGATCGTCCCGTCGCCGGCGGGCGAGCGCAACACCCTGACTGTGGAGCGCGGGGCGGGTTCGTCCGCGACCGCGTCGACCGCGGTGGCGGCAGCCGTCGCCGTCCGCCTCACCAGCGAGCGGTCTTTCCCGGTCACGAACGCCTTGCCGGTGCTGTGGGTCGGCGAGATGCCGTTCACCCTCTCGGCGATCGGCGCGGACCGCCGCTCGATCACCTTCTCGATCCCGGCGGACGACTACGCGCGGCTTGCCGCCGGTGCGGCGGTGCGCCTGCAGATCGGCCGCAACCCGTCGTGGGACTTCGGGACGATCGGCCGGTAGGGACGGCTTGCCGGGCGCGCCGTTCGGCCCGCCCGGCGAGGGTCAGCTCGCCAGCATGCTTTCGGAGAACAGCCGCATGACGCCGGCGCTGAGGCGGGCGTTGTGGGCGCACATGGCGTCGAAGGCGGTACGGGCGTCGTTGGCGCGGATGGCGTCGACGATGCCCTGGTGCTCGTCGAGGGACTGCTGCATGCGCGCCTCGATCGTGCCGGCCTGACGCTGGCGGAACGGCGCGAGGCGGGCCCGAAGATCGACCGCCATCGCCGCGATGGTGGTGTTGTGAGCGCCGCGGCAGATGTGGTCGTGGAAGTCGCGATTGGCGGCGAGATAGCCTTCGAGGTCTTTCGCCTTGACCGCCTCGGCGCAGCGGCGGTGCAGGTCGTAGAGTTGCTCGCGCTCGACCGCCGTGAGGCGCTGGGCGGCGAGGCGGGCGCAGGTCGCCTCCAGCTCGCACTCCGCCTCGAGCATGTCGGCGAGCTGCGGCACGCTGATGCGCGCGACGACACCACCACGCCGCGGGTTGATCTCGATGAGGCCGCGCGCCCCGAGCTCCCGCAGCGCCTCGCGCACCGGCGTCCGCGACACACCGAACTCGTCGGCGAGCGCCTTCTCCTCGAGCTTCTGTCCGGGCGCGACGTCGCCTTGCGCGATGCGATCGGCGAGCGTCTGGAAGATCTGGGCGGCGATGGTGGGCATGGAGGCTCGTTTCGGCTTGTAGAGGGAGCGGCCGCACGCGCTGTTCGAGGCGAACGGCGGTCCTGGTCGCTTTTCCGTGTACCGGATTCACACTGGACGGGCAATCGACCGGCGTTTGGCGTCAGATCGTGCACGATTGTGCACAAGATGGGCATCCTGTGCGCCCAAGCGGCGTTTGCCGGCCGGCCTGAGCCCAACGGCGCACTTTCGAGGCGCCCGGCACCTGCGACGACGCCGCGCCACCCAACTGGACGCGCGACCTGACGGGACCCGGGCCGGCCACGCTGACACCGACCGCCGGCTCGGATAGGCTCCCGCTCCCATCGTGGAGCCCTTCCGACATGCCCGCCGCCCGATCCCCCGGCACACCCGAGGCCGACACGCTTTGGTCGATCGGGCTGATGGCGCCGATCATCGCCACCTTTACCTTCGGGGTCGGGCTCAGCCTGTCGCTGCCGCTGCTGTCGCTCATCCTCGAGGCGCGCGGGGTGCCCTCCTACCTGATCGGCCTCAACTCGGCTACGGCCGGCATCGCCTCGATCGCCGCGACACCCGTCTCTGTCCCCCTCGCCCGGCGCCTCGGCCCGGCGGCGGGCATCGCGGCGGCGATCGCCGTGGCCGCCGCCGCCCTGATCGGCTTCTATCTCGTCGAAGCCCTGTGGGCGTGGTTCCTCATCCGCATCGCCTTCCACGGCGCGCTGACGGTGATCTTCGTCTTGTCGGAGTACTGGATCAGCGCGGCCGCTCCCGAGCGCCGGCGGGGCCTCGCGATGGGCCTCTACGGCACGGCGCTGTCGGTCGGCTTTGCCGTCGGACCGACGATGCTCGGCGTCATCGGCACCGAGGGCTTCCTGCCGTTCGGGCTCGGCGCGGCGGTGCTCCTGGTGACGGCGGCGCCGATCCTGGCGGCCCGCCGCTGGCAGCCGACCGTGGCGGCACACGGGCGGACCCGCATCCTCGCCTTCGTGGCGGTGGCGCCGCTCGCCATGTTCGCCTCCTTCACCTTCGGCGCGGTGGAGTCCGGGGCGATGGCGCTGATGCCGATCTACGGCATCGCCGTGGGGTTCGGCCAGGCGACGGCGGCGCTGATGGTGTCGGCGCTGGCGCTCGGCAACGTCGTCTCGCAGATCCCGATCGGCTGGCTCGCCGACCGCGTCGAGCGCCGGCGGCTGCTGCTCGGCTGCGCGCTCGTCGGCATCGCCGGCGCCGCCCTCGTGCCGCTCGCCTCCACACACCCGCTCTGGCTCGCGGCGGTGCTGTTCGTCTGGGGCGGCGTCGTCGCCGGCCTCTACACCGTCGGCCTCACCCACCTCGGCAGCCGCTACAAGGGGCTCGACCTCGTGTCGGCGAACGCCGCCTTCGTGATGATGTATGCGTGCGGCGTCGTCGTCGGACCGGCGGCGATGGGCGTCGGCATGGATGTCTGGCGGCCGCACGGGATCGCCGTGGTGATGGGTGCGATCCTCGCGGTCTATGCGGCGGTGGCGGCGGTGCGGCTGGCGACGGCCCGGCCGACCTGACCGGCGACGGCGCCCGACCTTCGCGGCCGATCGGCTTTGCTCGCCGCCCTTCAACCGGCCGCCCTTCAACCGGCCGCCCTTGCACCGGCCGCCCCTTGCCCGCGACGACACGCACTGCCATCGTGGCGGGTCCCCTTCGCGATCCGGCGCGACGATGCGCCCGGTCGCCACACCGACCGAAGAGCCGTGACCGTACTCATCGTGACCAACGGCGACGTCGCAGGCTCGACCCTCGCCGCACTTCGTCCGGACGCCGAAGTCCTGCCGTGGCAGGACGTGCTGCACGAGGGCCCCGTCCCGGAGACCGATGACGCCGCCGGGCTGCGGGGCATCCGTGCCGCCCATCTGGCCGACGCCTTCCGGCGCAGCGAGGCCGACGTCCTCGCCGACCTCGAGCGGCGGGACGCGACGGTCGCCGGCGCCTCCCGCTTCGAGCGCATCGAGCTGTGGTTCGAGCACGACCTCGCCGACCAGCTGCAGCTGCTGCAGGTGCTCGATGCGCTGTCGGAACTGCCGGCGCGCCCGCCGGTCCTGTCGCTGCAGGCCCGTGTCCATCTCGGCCCATTGCCGGCCGAGCGCCTCGGCGCCCTGTCCGCACGGCTGCGACCGGTGGACGAGGAGACGCTCGAGGACGCCGCACGGCGCTGGGCCGCCTTCCGCGAGCCGACACCGGTCGACCTCGCCGACTACGCCGAGGTCGAGGCGCACGGGCTACCGTTCATGGGAGACGCGCTGCGGCGCGCCCTCGAGGAGCTGCCGCGGCCGGGCGACGGGCTGTCGCGCACCGACCGGCAGATCCTCTATTCGATCGGCCGCGGCGTCGACCGCGTCGGCATGCTGTTTGCCCGCGTGCTGGCGATGGAGGAAGCCGCCTTCCTCGGCGACTGGTCGTTCTTCCGCCAGCTCTCCGAACTCGCCTTCGCCCGCCCGCCTCTGCTGGTCGGCCTGCCGGAGCCGTTCGGCGCCTCGGTGATCGACGACGATGCGCGCCGCAAGGCCTACGTGACAGCGCGCGTCAGCCTCACCGAGGCCGGCCGCGACGTGCTGGCCGGCCGCTCGGATCGCGTCGCCCTGATCGGCATCGACCGCTGGCTCGGCGGAACCCACATCACGGCGCCAACGCCGTGGCGCTACGATGCCGACGAGGTGCGGCTCATCGAGCCGGAGGACTGAGCGGGCCGAGGACGGTGGATCGCACCGCCGCGAAGTGGGCCGCCCAGGTCGGCGCCGGGTAGCCGGCGATGCGGGCGCACTGCGCGGCACGGCGCGCCGATCCGTCTCGCGCATAGTCCTCGATCGCATCGAGCCAGGCCGGGCCGTCCAGAGGATCGAGGAGTTCGGCGAAGCCCTCGGCGATCTCCTCGTGAGCGGGGATGCGCGAGGCGATCACCGGCACGCCGGCAGCGAGTGCCTCCGCCACCGGCATGCCGAAGCCCTCGACGAGCGAGGGCATCAACACCGCCCGCGCTCCCCCCATCACCACCGCCAGCGCCTCGTCGGAGAGCGACCCCGCCTCCAGCACGTGCGCCTTCGCCGCCGGCAGCCGCTCCAGGAGATCGACGACGCTCTCGATCTCCCAGCCGCGCCGGCCGACGATGACGAGCTTCGGCGTCGCGGCGCCGTGACGCTCGGCCAGTCGACGCCAGAGATTGAGCAGCAAGAGGTGGTTCTTCCGCGCCTCGATCGTCGAGATCACCGCGAAATAGGGCGGCGCCCCGGCCGCGAGGCGCACGGGCGCGCGCGGCTGGGCGTCGGGAATGCCGAGATGGGAGACGACGATCGGCGGCTCCCCGGCCGCGGGCCGGCGGCCGGCGGCCACGAGATGCGGCGCGAGCCGGTCGGCGGTGTCCTGCGAGTTCGTCAGGATGACGTCGGCGATTTCCGCCACCGTCGCGATCCGGCGGGCGTGCTTGGCGTCGTCGCCGGGGCGCGCGTACTCGGGATAGTCGAGCGGGATCAGGTCGTGCACGAACACCACGGCCCGCACCGGCCCCGCCGCCTTGAGGCGCCGGAACGGCTCCGGGCGATGCAGGTTGTGGTGGGAGACGTGGACGTAGACGACGGCGCGTCCCGCCGCAGTCGCGGCGGCCATGACCGGCTCGAGCGCGCCGCGGGCGAACACCTGCACGGGATTCTGCAAGAGGCGCCCGAACGGCTCGATGGCGAACCGCACGACCGCCGGGGCCGCGTCGAAGGCGCCCGGCGCCGACGCCGCGCGATCGGCGGCGACGGCAGCGGGAGCGTCGATGCCGAGGAAGCGCGCCACCCGGGCGAGCCCGGCCTCGGTCTCGCGACGATCGGCCCGGCCTTCCCACCGCCGACCGACCCAGTCGACGAGCGCCCTGCCCAGGCTGTCGGGAACGAGGCGCACGCGGGAGCCGGCCACGGCGACGAAGCGAAGCTCGATGTCCTCCTCGGCGATCAGCCAGCGGGCGTAGGCGAGTTCGACGCGATCGATGCCGGTCGGCGCGGTGCGGGCGATGCGCGCGATCAGCCGCGAGATGTCGAAGAGCACCAGCGGTGCGGCGGTCGGCTTGTCCACTCGGTTGTCCGCCACTTCTCCGGCCGGCCGGCCCGTCGCCACACGCACGGCGCCGGCCCCGCCCAGCGCCCGTGTCGCGCATCGGTCCGAGGGCGTCAAGCGAGCGGGGTTGACCCGAACCCACCGCTGATCGACAAAGCGCCGGCTCTCCGGCTGCGCCCACCGCTCATGCAGGTCGAATCATGCAGGTCGAACGGCTGTCCATCCCCGACGTGATGGTGCTGACGCCGAAGCGCTTCGGTGATGCGCGCGGCTTCTTCCACGAGACGTGGAGCCGCCGCGTCTACGCCGACGCCGGCATCGACGTCGACTTCGTCCAGGACAACCACTCCTTGTCGCGGAGCGCCGGTGTCATTCGCGGCCTGCACTTCCAGGTGGACCCGTCGCCGCAGGGCAAGCTCGTGCGCGTCGTGCGGGGCAGCATCCTCGACGTCGCGGTCGACCTCCGGCACGGCTCGCCGAGCTACGGATCGTTCGTCACGGCGGAGCTGTCGGCCGACAACGGCCGCCAGATGTGGGTGCCGGTCGGCTTCGCCCACGGCTTCTGCACGCTGGAGCCGGAGACCGAGGTGATCTACAAGGTCACCGGCTACTATGACGCCGCGGCGGACAAGGGTCTCGCCTTCGACGACCCCGACCTGGCGATCCCGTGGCCGGTGGCCTCTGCCGACGCCACCGTTTCCGACAAGGACCGCCATCATCCGCGTCTCGCCGAGCTGCCCGTCCACTTTCGTGCCGCTCCGCCAGCCTGACGGCGTGGTTGCGCCGGGACGGCGTTTGAATTATCCGCCGGGGATCGGCGCAAGCGTGAACCGCGCCGATGGTGCACCCTTGGACCGTGTCCGGGCGGTGGGCCCACGGCCGCCGCTCGTCGCGGATCCGTCGGGCGCTGTGTGACCTGGGTCTTGGGGCGAAATGGACGGTGCACCGCAGTGGTCGATTTCGGCTCGCCTCGTCACCATGCGCGAGATCGAACAGACCGTCGACGGCTTCCGTGCCACCGGCCACGATCCGCGCATCATCTGTGACCTCGCCCAGCCGCAGCCACCCGGATGGTACCTCGTCGAACTCGACATCGACGCGGAGGGCGACACGCTCTCGCGCGTCTTCATCGATCTCGGCAAGGGCTTCGGCGAACCGAGCGGGACGGTGCTGCGCACCGGCAGCGACGGCACCCGGCGCGCCGTGTTCCGCTCGCCCAAGCGCTTCCGCCGAATCCGCATAGATCCCTGCGAGGCGGCCGTCGGTTTTCGCATCACCGACGTGCGCTTCGAGGCGATCGAGGCGATGAGCGCAGTGGGTCAGCGCCTGCGGCTCGATTCGGGCATGGAGATCCTCGCCGATCCGACGCGCCCGGTGACGACCCGCACGCTTTCGCCGCGCGTCGCCCGTGCCATCCGTCCCGTGCCGGGCGAGATCGTCGCCAGCCAGGAGTGCGAGTGGGAGGGCTCGGTACTGCGCATGACCGGGCCGGCGCCGTTCGTCACCATCCGCCTCAGCCGGCCGATGCGACGGGGCTGGCACGGCATCGTGCTGCGTGCCGAGAACGACGCGGGCGCGGAGGTCACGCTCTCCTTCGGCTTCGTCGGCGGCGTCTATAACTGGACCCGGGTCAAGCTCGACCGCAGCCCGGACGGCCTGCACACCACCTGGGTCTACCTGCCGACCCGCGTCGTCCGCCTGCGCCTTTGGGCGAGCGGGGAGACCGAGGGCATGACGATCAACCGGCTGGAGACGACGCCGGCCGGCAAGCCCTGGGGAGCGGTGCACCGCCGCCGCACGCGCTCGGGCATCCTGATCGTCGACCAGCGCGCCCAGGAGGCAGCGCGGCAGCCACCCTGGGCGGTGCCGGCGAAGCTCGAGGAGAGCCACGACATCGAGCCGGTGGGCTCCGGTTTCCGGGCGCTGTCGCATCGCGCCTGGTTCCAGCTGCGCTTCGACACCCCATTGCTGCCGGGGTGGTACCGGGTCGAGGCGCGCATCCAGACCGATCCGATGGTGCGGCCGCGCGTGCGCTTCGACTTCGGCGACGGGCCGGAGGGACTGCCGATCCGCCTCGCGCGCGACCATCCGCCGATGTTCTCGGCCTTCTGCCGGGTGCCGCGGCCGCTGCAGTCGCTGCGCTTCGAGCCCTGCGACCACCCGACGGGCTTCGTCATCGACACCTTCGCCGTCCGCAAGATCCCGTTCTGGAAGGTAGCGCGCCGGGCGATCGGCTCGGCGATCAAGCATCTGCGCGCCGATCCCGTCCGCTTCCGCCGGTTCGTGCGCGACGCCGCGCTGTCGGTCGTGCAGCCGAAGCGGGTCGAGAACTTCTCCAGCGCCTCCAGCCTCTACTGGGCCTCGAGCAACCGCGACATCCGCTACAATCTCTGGCAGGCGAGCTTCGACTACGATGAGCACCGCCACCGCGCGGCCGTCATCGAGCGTGCCGGCGCGCTGGCGGCGCGGCCCCGTTTCACGCTGCTGATGCCGCTCTCGACCGGCCGCCTGCCGCTGGTAGAGGCCGCCATCGAGGCCGTCACCGAGCAGATCTGGCCCGACTGGGAGCTGTCGATCGCCCTCGATCGCGACATCGATCCCGAGGTTGCGTTGCTCTGCGACACCTGGAGCGCCCGCGATCGCCGCATCCTGGTGCGCCGGGTTCCCGCCGGCTCGGGCGTGTCGACGGCGGCAAACGCCGCCCTCGCCGCCGCCACCGGCACACACGTCGCGGTGATCGGCGAGACGGAGCGGCTCCGGCCGCATGCGCTGGCGGAGTTCGCCTTCGCGCTCGAGACCCGGCCGGACGCCGAGGTGATCTACGCCGACGAGGACACCCTCGACGAGGACGGGGGCCGCAGCGACCCGCATTTCAAGCCGGACTGGAGCGAGGACCTGTTCCGCTCTTGGAACTATATCGGCCGGCCGACGGTCCTGAAAGTGGCGACGGTACGGGCGGCGGGAGGCTTCCGCCGCGCGGTAGAGGCGGCGCAGGAATTCGACCTCCTGCTGCGCATCATGGAACGCATCGACCCGCACGCGATCGTCCACCTGCCGAAGGTGCTGTGCCACCGCTACGCCGGCCTGCGACCGGAAACGCCGGGCTCGACGATGAGCGAGGCGTTCGGCGCCGGGCGCGCCGCGCTGGAGGACCATCTGCAGCGGGCCGGCATCCAAGGCTCGGTCCTGGCGGTGCCGGAGTTCCCGTCCTACCGCGTCCGCCGGGCCGTCACGGCGCCGGCGCCGCTCGTCACCCTGATCGTGCCGACGCGTGACCGCCCAGACCTGCTGCGCCCGTTCCTGACGTCGCTGTTCGAGCTGACCGACTACCCGAACTTCCGCCTCGTGCTGATCGACAACGGCACCGTCGACACCGAGGCGCTGGCGCTGCTCTCGGCGGCGGCGGCACGCGACAACGTCACCGTGGTGCGCGACGAATCGCCGTTCAACTACTCGCGCCTCAACAACCGCGCCGTCGCCCTGGCGGAGAGCCCGCTGATCGGCCTCCTCAACAACGACATCAAGATCACCCACGCCGACTGGCTGACGGAGATGGTGAGCCACGCGCTCCGGCCGGACGTCGGCTGCGTTGGCGCCAAGCTGTTCTACCCCGACGGGCGCATCCAGCACGCCGGGGTCGGGCTCGGTATCAGCGGCGTCGCCGGCCACGTCCACCACCTGTTCCCGCGCGATTCGACGGGCTACTTTGGCCGGTTGTCGGTGGTGCACGACCTGTCGGCCGTCACCGGCGCGGTGATGGTGATGCGCAAGTCCGTCTACGAGGATGCCGGCGGCCTGGACGAGACCAACCTCACCGTGGCCTACAACGACATCGACCTCTGCCTGAAGATCCGCCAGCGGGGCTACCGCATCCTGTGGACCCCGTTCGCCCGCCTGATCCACTACGAATCGGCCTCGCGGGGCCTCGACATGGCGCCGGAGAAGCGCACGCGCTACGAATTGGAGGTCGCCTACATGCGCGCCGCCTGGGGCGTGACGCTGATGAGCGATCCCTTCTACTCCTCGAATTTCGACCTCAACCGACCCGACTTCATGCCGGCGACGTGAGCGGCCCCGTATGCTTCCCGTCCCCGGCCGCCGGATCGTTTTCCTCCACCTCTTCAAGTGTGGCGGCACCACCGTGATCGAGCGGCTGCGGTCGCGCCTCGGCGCGAGCACGGTCCTGCACGTCAAGGACGTCCACGCCCTCGATGCCGCCCTCGGGCGGGGCGAGGCGGCGCTCTCGGGTCGCCGCGCCGTCGTCGGGCACCTCAGCCTGCCGCTCCTCGAGGACCATTTCGCCGACTGGGCGTGGGTGACGGTGCTGCGCGACCCGGTCGACCGCATGCTGTCGCAGTATCACCACTTTCGTCGGGAAGCTGTGACGCTCGGGACGTCGGCCGAGGACGCAGACGGCGACCACAGCTTCCGCGTCCGCTTCTGCGCCGAGAACGACCTCCTGGCGTTCGCGACGAGCGAGGACCCGCGGTTGACCGTCTACACGCGCAACTACATGACGCGGAAGCTCGCCGGCGTCACCCGCCGTCGCCGAGCGCAGCTCGGCGAGAAGGCGCGCCACGCCGCCATCGCCAACCTGCCGCGCTTCGCCGCCGTCGGAACCACCGACACCCTCGACGACGCATTCATGCCCGCGGTGGACGCCCTCGTCGGGCGCCGGGCGCGGCTCGTCGACCGGCTGCGCCCGCGCGCCAACGTCTCGACGGCGCGTCAGGGCCGCCGCCCGCCCCTGGACCAGGCCGCCCTCGACGCCATCCTCGAGCACAACGCTTCCGACGTCGCTCTCTACGCGGCGGCGCGGTGGTTCGACCCCGCGGGGTTGTCCGCCTCCATCCGGTCGGACGCGGCCGACGCGGGCGCCGGTGAACCGTCATGAGCCTCGTCACGACCGCCCCACCGATCGAGACGACGACGGCGCCCGGACCGCTGGTCTTCCCCGGTTACCGCAGCAACGAGGGGATAGGCGCCGCCCTGGCGACGCAATTCCGCGTCATCTGGGCCCTGACCCTGCGCGACTTCCGCACCAAGATCCTCGGCCACAAGCTCGGCGCGTTCATGGCGCTCGCCGAGCCGTTCTTCTTCGTGCTGTCGGTCTCGTTCGCGGTTTCCTTCATCGACAAACAGGCGAAGATCGGCACCAGCTTCATTCTCTTCTTCGCCACCGGTGTCATCCCATTCAATTCCTATCGTCGCGTTGCCAAGGAAGTCCGTGCCTCCATCAAGCGCTACAAGAAGTGCCTGTACATTCCGATCGTGCGGCCGATCGACCCGTTCATCGCCGCGGCGATAATTCAGCTGCTTCTCTACATCGTGATCTACGCGATTTTCTTCCTCGGCTACTATCTCGTGAACGGATACGGGCTGCCACACGACGTCGGCGCGACGTTCTTCCCGCTCATCATCTGCGCCATGCTCGGGCTCGGCAGCGGCCTCATCAATACCGCGATCAGCTCGTACTTCCCCCCGTGGGACAAGTTCTTCGCCATCCTGATGATGCCACTCTTCCTGATTTCCGGCGTGCTGCACCCGCTGCACACGTTCCCGAGTTATATCCAGGACATCCTCTACTGGAATCCGCTGGCTCACGCCGTGGTCGCCTCGCGCAACGGCTACTACGACATCTACGAGTACCCGTTCTACGATCCCTACTACTTCATCGGCTTCTCGGTGACGACGCTGTTCATCGGCCTGGTGGCGGAGCGCTTTGCGCGTCGGCGCATCCTGGAGACGTCGTGACGGGCGCCGGCCGCGGTGGCAACGAAGTCTGCACCATGTCGGAAACTCCCACGGCTCCGGGCGCGTTGGTGGTCAGCACGGGCTTGCGGGGCGCGCCGACGTTTCGCTAGTGCTGACGGGTGCGAGGGGCTGATCGCACCAACGATGGCTGCAGGGAGGCTGGGGAGTGAGCAAGGCACCGATACGAAAGGCCGTGGTCCCGGTCGCGGGCCTCGGAACGCGTTTCCTGCCGGCGACGAAGTCGATGCCGAAGGAGATGCTGACCGTCGTCGACCGTCCCGTCATCCAGTATGTCTTCGACGAGGCGCGGTCCGCCGGAATCGAGCACATCGTCTTCGTCACGGGCCGCAACAAGGCGGTCATCGAGGACCACTTCGACATCGCCTATGAGCTCGAGGAAACCCTGCGGGAACGCAACAAGAAGGACGCTCTCGCCATTCTCGAAGCCGCCCGTCCGCTCGCCGGGCAGACGAGCTTCACCCGGCAGCAGGCGCCGCTCGGCCTCGGACACGCGGTCTGGTGCGCCCGCGAGATCATCGGTCGCGAGCCGTTCGCGCTGCTCCTGCCGGACGTGCTCATCAAGGCCGAGCGAGGCTGCCTGTCGCAGATGATGGACGTTTATGCCGAGCGTGGCGGCAACGTCATCGCCGTCGAGCCGGTCCCGGCGGACCAGACGCACCAGTACGGCGTCTGCAAGATCGCCCCGGGCGGTGACCGCGTCTATGACGTCACGGGCATGGTCGAGAAGCCGCCGCGCGGCACGGCCCCGTCGAACCTCATCATCACCGGCCGCTACCTGCTGCAGCCGGAAATCTTCGACCTCCTGGAGACGCAGGAGGCCGGCGCCGGTGGGGAGATCCAACTCACCGACGCCATGCTCCAGCTGATGCGGACGCAGTCCCTGACCGCCCTGGAGTTCACCGGTCGCACTTACGACTGCGGCTCGAAGATCGGCTTCCTGATGGCCAACCTGGCCTATGCGGCGGAACACCCGGAACTCGGCAAGGAGTTCCGGGCGGCCGCCGGCGCGTACCTCGCCGCTCTCTGACACGCAGACGGCGCGGTCGATGGACAGGCCGAGAGGCTTGCTCCATCCTTCGCTCCGCCGGACCGTCAACCCTGCCGCCCCCTGCCTGCACCGGATTTCCCCCATGCCGCGATCCTCGCCCCTCCCCCGTCGTGCTTTCGGGGTCGCCAGCCGCGCCACCCGGACATTCGCGATCGCAGCTGGTGCCCATGTGGCCGTCGTGGCTCTGGCCGTCGCTTTGGCCGGCGGCGCGGCCCTGGCTCAGGACCCGGAGTTTCCCGGGCCCGACAGCCCGGAGTGCACCTGGGCGGGGGAGCGGATCCTCAGCCTCTTGTGGCGTGACGACATCCGCACCGCCACCGACTTCATCGATCTCTACGACCGCTTCGACTGCCCCTCCGAGCACATCCCGGCGGCCTTCCGGTGCCTCGTGAAGGTGGGTGTCAGCCCCGAACAGGGCGATCCGGGCCTGCCCACCCGGGCGAACGCCTGCTGGGCCAATCCGGCCCTCGATCCAGCCTCGCTGCAGCCGGCCGCCGCCCCCACCGCGGATGGCGCGGCCGTGCCGCCGGCCGGCGAACCGCCCGCCCAGCCGACCGAGGCCCCGCCCGCCGGCGGGCAGGCGCCCGCGGCGCAGTGACGCGGATCGAGTCCACCTCTCGCATCGCAGCATCCATGCTACGAGATTAGGCAAGGGTCCGCAGCGGGCACCGGGTCGTCGCTTCCCACGACGACACCGGAAACGTCGGCGGCGCCCGAAAACTTCCAATATTTCCAGGCTTCTTCTGTCTCGCGCGGATCGGCTCTTTCTCCAGGGGCGATCCGACGGCGGCAGGAACCGAAGCCGCGTTAGTACGTTCTCTCAACCTCGAGATCTCGGGGAGCGGTGGGTGATGGGCTTCGTCGGTAAGTTGCGGCGCACGATGCCGGTTGCATTCGTGGCGGTGCTGTTGGCCGTCATGGTCCACGGCGCAATCTGGCTCATCAACGGCGAGGAGGTCACCCCTCCCGACGTCTCCGGCAAGCTGGAGAGCCTGTCCTTCGCGCCCTATGACGCGTCGCAGAATCCGGAGGACGGCGACGTCGTCACGCCGGAGCAGATCCGCGCCGACATGACCGTTGTGGCGCCCTACGTGAAGCGTATCCGGACCTACGCCTCGACGGGCGGCCTGGAGCACGTCCCCGAGATCGCCGCCGAGTTCGGCATCAAGGTGACGATGGGCGCCTGGATCGATCTCGACGAGGAGCGCAACGCCCGCGAGATCAAGGCCGCCCTCGACCTCGCCCACAAGTATCCGAGCACGGTCGAGGCGATCGTGGTCGGCAACGAGACGGTATTGCGCGGCGAGAAGACCGGAGCCGAGATGGCGGAATTGCTGCGCAAGGTTCGCAGCGAGAGCCCGGTGCCGATCACCACTGGCGACATCTGGTCGACCTGGCTCGAGAACCCCGAAATGGCCGGCGCGGTCGACTTCGTCGCCGCCCACATGCTGGGATACTGGGAAGGCGTGCCGCGCGAGAGCGTCGTCCAGCACGCCGTCGAGGCCTACAACCGGCTGCGCACCGCCTTCCCGGGCAAGCACATCGTTGTGGCCGAGTTCGGTTGGCCCTCCGGCGGCTACAACATGAAGGCGGCGGAGCCTGGTCCGGTCGCGCAGGCCGAGATCCTGCGCGCCTTCGTCAGCCGCGCCCGCGACCTCGGCATCGACTACAACATCGTCGAGGCCTTCGATCAGCGCTGGAAGGTTAACGAAGGCTCCGTCGGTGCGTACTGGGGCCTCTTCGACGCCGACCGCAACCTCAAGTTCGATCTCGCCGGCACGATCACCGAGCCGAACAAAGAGCGCATCGCCGGTGCCGCACTCCTCGTCGGCACGCTGCTGTCGCTGTTCGTCTTCCTCCTGAAGCGACCGACCTTCCTGCAGGCGATGGTGATGGCGGCGGCGGCGCAGTCGGTCGGGGCGTGGCTCGCCATCACGATTGCCCATCCGCTCTCCCACTACCTCGTGGTCGGCAGTGCCGTCATGTGGGTCGCCGGGCTGATCTTGCTCGTCCCGCTCGTCCTCTTGTCGCTGGCGCGCATCGAGGAGATCGCCGCGGTGGCCCTCGGTCGCCAGCCGGCCCGTCTCATTCCGGAAGCGACGGAGCTGCCGGACCCGCAGCCGCGCACCGTTCCACTCGTCCCCGATGTCGCGACGGTGTCCACGCCTTATCTGCCGAAGGTGTCGATCCACATCCCCGCCTATCGCGAGCCGGCGGAGATGCTGAAGCAGACGCTCGATTCCGTCGCGGCGCTCGACTACCCGAACTTCGAGTGCGTCGTCGTCGTCAACAATACCCCCGATCCCGCGATGGTGCTGCCGGTCGAGGCGCACTGCCGCGCCCTCGGCCCGCGCTTCAAGTTCATCAACGCCGAGCGCGTCGAGGGCTTCAAGGCCGGGGCCCTGCGCCTCGCGCTCGGGGAGACGGCCGAGGACGCCGAGATCGTCGCCCTGCTCGATGCCGACTATGTCGTGCAGCCGGATTGGCTGAAGGACCTCGTTCCGCATTTCGGCGACCCGCGCGTCGGGCTGATCCAGGCCCCTCAGGATCACCGCGACGACGCGCGCAGCGTCTTCCATCGCGTGCTCAACGCGGAGTACGCCGGCTTCTTCGACATCGGCATGGTGCAGCGCAACGAGTCGAACGCCATCATCGTCCATGGCACGATGTGCCTGATCCGCCGCGCCGCCCTCGACGAGGCCGGCGGCTGGTCGAGCGACACCATCACCGAGGACACCGATCTCGGCCTGTCGATCCTCGAGCGCGGCTGGACGGCGCACTACACCCGGCGTCGCTACGGCCACGGCCTGCTCCCGGACGACTACCAGTCGTTCAAGACGCAGCGCCATCGCTGGGCGTATGGCGGCCTGCAGATCTGCCGCAAGCACTGGCGCCGCCTGCTGCCGAACCGCTCCCGCCTCGCCGGCCCGCAGCGTGTCGAATACCTGATCGGCTGGATGAACTGGCTCGGAGCCGAGACGCTCGGCGTCGCCGCCGCCCTCCTCAACCTGATGTGGGTGCCCGTCGTCGCCTTTGCCGGCATCGCCCTGCCCGACTCCGTCCTGACGCTGCCTGTGGTCATCGTCTTCCTGGTCAACATCCTGCACTTCTCGCTGCTCTACAGGCTGCGGGTGCGGATGCCGATGCGCTACGCGATCGGCGCGGCGATCGCGGCGATGAGCCTGCAGCTCACCATCGCCCGCGCCGTGACGCTCGGCCTGTTCAAGGACACGCTGCCGTTCCTGCGCACCGCCAAGGGTGCCAAGAAGAGTGCCGTCGGTGCCTTCCCGGCGCGCTGGGAGGCGATCATCGGCTCCCTGCTGGTCGCCGGCGCGATCCTGCTGTGGCTCACCAACAGCTACGAGGTCCGCGAGATCTACGTCTTCGCCATCGTGCTGGTGGTGCAGGCGCTGCCGTTCCTGGCGACGGTGGGCATGGCGCTTCTCGAGCGGCGCTGCCTGCGCGAGCAGGTCGCCAGCGATGCGGCATCGTCGGCGATCCCGGCGGCCGCCGTCGTCGCCGAAACTGCCGCCAACGCCTGACCGGGGGCTACGTGTGTCCGCAGCGCGGGCTCAGCGCGCCGCGCCGGCTTCCGGCACAGCTCCGCCGTAGTCCCTGCCGATGAAAAGGCGCAGTCGGGCCGCTTCGCCGCCGATGGGGCCGACGTCCACGGTTCCCGCCGGCTCGATCGTGGCGAACAGGTCAGCATACTGGACCAGCGGGTCGCGCCGGCTGCCCGGCGGCAGCACGATCAGCACATCCGATCCCCTGTAAGCCTGCGCCGGATGGACGACGCCGTACTGGCGCGCGTCCGCGCACAGGCAGAACACCGGCAAAGCACCGCCGAGGGCATAGTCGACCTTGCCCGTGGCGTGCCACTGCGGCGCCGCCACGACGAGATCCGGACGCCCGAGCAGGCCGCGGCGGCGCAGGTCGTCCCGCAGCGCCGTCCAGTCGACTGCCTGCAGGCCCGGCTGCTCGCGCGCCAACGCCGGCACAAGCCGCGACAGCACCCCCGTCCGCACCTCCAGTGACACGACAACGAGCCCAGCGACGACGAGGGAGGCGGTGGCGATCGCCGTCGGACGCAGCCAGCGAGCGTCGCGGTTGCGGTCCAGCAGATCGCCCAGCGCCGGAAACAGCATGAGGTAGCCGGGCGCCGCCCAGTGGAACAGCGGCAGCTTGTCCGACCACAGCGCGACGATGGAAAACAGCGCGATAGCCGGCAACGCCAGGCAGAGCAGGAACCAGCTCACGGGGTCGCGCCGCCCGCGCCGCACCAGGCCGACGAGGGCAAGGGCGAGCCCGGCGAAGATCCACGGCAACAGGAACACGGCCGCACCGGCGAGGACCGCGAAGGGTCCCCACGGCCGGAACGTCTCGACAGCCGCCCTTCCCCCCTGGAAGCCGAGCGAGGCGGCGCCGTTCTGGAGGATCCAGACGATCAGCGGCAGGGCGACGACCAGAGCGACGCCGAGGGCGAGCCAAGGGTGAGGCCTCAGCAGCCAGTGGCGGTGGCGCGGCGAGGTCAGCAGGAACAGCGGCAAGCCCGCGAGGGTGAGCACCGCGCTGTACTTCGACATCACCGCGAGACCCGCGCAGACGCCCGCGACCAGCCACCAGCCGAGCGGTCGCGCCGAGCGGCCGAGGACGGCGTGCGCGCTCGCCAGCGCGAATCCCGCCAGCGCAAAGTCGAGCGGGCCGTCGGGCAGCACCCACGTCGCGCTGGTGACGCCGAGCATCGGGGCCAGCGTGAGGGCCGCCGCCGCCCAGACGCCCGCTCGCGGCCGATAGAGGAGGGCCGTCAGCCGGTAGACGAACCAGGTGGTGAAGGCGAACAGCACCACGAAGGGCAGGCGGACGACGAACGGTGCCTCGCTGAAGACGGCCAATGCGGCGCCGCGCGCGAGCCACCACGACAGCGGCGGGTGGTCGAAGTAGCTCCAGCCGAGCGTCCGCCCGGCGGCCACCATGTAGCTCTCGTCGATGCCGAGGCCGATGGCGCCGGCAAAGGCGAGGCGCACCGCGGTGGCTACCAGGATGATCGCCACCACCGCCCGGTCGGCGGCGCGCCATTCCGCGCGGTCGTCGGCTCTCGAAGGGATGGACAATCCGCCGGCGGGGGTCCCTGCCTGGCCGCTCATGTTGATGACATCCGATGGTCCGGGGAGCGGCTGGAGAGGCCGGCCTCGGCCTCTCGCCGAGGCCGCCGTCGCGTGATAGCCGTCGCTCTGCGGCGGCGTCAACGCCACGCCGCCGACGCTTCGGGACCTCGGGGTGAGACATGATCCTGATCGCGCAGATCTCCGACCTGCACCTTCGCCCACGCGGGCTGCCTGCGCTGGGCTTCGTCGACACCAACGCGCTTGCCCGCCGAGCCGTGGCCACGCTGCTGGCACTCCGCCCGGTGCCGGCGGCCGTGCTGGTGACGGGCGACATCGCCGACAGCGGCGATCCGCGCGAGTACGCGATGGCGCGCGAGATCCTGTCGGCGCTGCCGATGCCGGTTCAGGTCATCCCCGGCAACCACGACCGGCGCGCCGCCATGCGCGAGGGCCTCGCCGACACCGGCTGGATCGGCGCGGCCGGCGACGGCCCGATCAACTACATCGCCGACACCGGTCCGTTGCGGATTGTCTGCCTCGACAGCCTCGTCGAGGGACGAGCCCTCGGCGAACTCGGCCCGGGCACCCTCTCCTGGCTCGACGCGACGCTGGCGGCTGCCCCCGATCGGCCGACGCTGGTGGCGGTCCACCATCCGCCGTTCAAGACGGGCCTGTCCCACATGGATGCGATCCTGCTGCGCGACGGGGCGGCGATGGAGGCGGTCGTTCGCCGTCACCCGCAGGTTGGCCGCGTCGTCTGCGGCCACGTCCACCGCGCAATCACGACGGCGTTCGGCGGCACGCTCGCGATGATCGTGCCAAGCGTCGCGCACCAGGTGGCACTCGATCTCGCCGATACGGCAACCGCGCTGTTCGTGATGGAGCCGCCGGCCTATTTCGCCCACACGTGGTCGGCGGAGACGGGCTTCGTCAGCCACCTGCAATATGTCGAACGCTTCCCCGGGCCCTATGACTTCGGCCTGGCCGAAGGGGCGAGCCGGCCCGGCTCCTGACCGCCTGTCGGTTACCGCGGCGCCATGCGGATGGCGCCGTCGAGGCGGATCGTCTCGCCGTTCAGCATCTCGTTCTCGCAGATATGCACGACGAGGGCCGCATACTCGTCCGGCCGCCCGAGACGGGACGGGAACGGCACCTGCCGCCCGAGCGACTCCTGCACCTCCGCCGGCAGCGCCGAGAGCATCGGCGTCTCGAAGATGCCCGGAGCGATCGTCATGACGCGGATGCCGTTCGGCGCGAGGTCGCGCGCGACGGGCAGCGTCAGGGCCGCGACGCCGCCCTTGGAAGCCGCATAGGCCGCCTGCCCGATCTGTCCGTCGAAGGCGGCGACCGAAGCCGTCGACACGATGACGCCGCGCTCGCCGGAGGCCGTCACCGGCTCGAGCCCCGCCATGCCGGCCGCTGCCAGCGACAGGCAGCGGAAGCTGCCGCCGAGGTTGACCAGGATCACCTTCTCGAAGAGCGCCGTGGAGTGCGGGCCGCTGCGGGACAGGGTGCGGGCGGCCGGGGCGATGCCGGCGCAGTTGACGAGGATCCGCTCCTGCCCGTGCGCCGCCCGCGCCGCCTCGAAGCCGGCCGCGACATTCGCGTCGCTGGTGACGTCGACCTCGCAGAACAGCCCGCCGATCTCCGCCGCCACCGCCTCGCCGCGATCGCGGTCGAGATCGAAGAGCGCGACCCGCACGCCCATCGAGGCCAGCGTGCGGGCCGTCGCCGCTCCGAGACCGGACGCGCCGCCGGTCACCACCGCACTGATGGCACTGCCGAGTTTCATGTCGCCTTGCCTCGCTGATGGAGGTCGCCACAGGGCGACCGTCAGTCCGCCGCGTCGAGCACCAGTCCCTCGTGCGCCACCAGCGCCCGGGGATCGATCGCCTTCACGTCCCCGTCCAGGCGGTCGAGGTCGTCGTCGGTACGGATCGGGTCGTGATGGAAGATGGCCGTACGCCGCACGCCGGCCCGCGCCGCCAGCGCCAGCCCCTCCTGCCAGGTGGAGTGACCCCAGCCGATGCGGTTGGGATACTCCGCCGCGTTGTACATGGCGTCGTAGACCATGATGTCGGCGCCGGCGACGAAGGCCGCCACCGCCGCGTCGATGTCGCCGTCGCCGTGTTCGTGGTCGGTGATGATGCACAGACGCCGCCCGGCGTGATCGAAGCGATAGCCGGTCGCCCCGCCGGGGTGATTGAGACGGACCGTGTCGACGCGGACCCCGCCCGGCAGGTCGATGCTCTCGCCGGCATGGAAGGAGCGGAAACGGCACGCCTTCAGGGCGGCCGTCGGAACGGGGAAGATCGGCGGCGACATCAGCCGCTCGAGGATGTCCTGGTGCGCCCCGGCGCTCGCCACGTGCCCCGCCCACAGGCGGATGTCGTAGTTCGGATCATAGGCCGGAACGAAGAACGGCAGTCCGCAGATGTGGTCCATATGGGAGTGGGTGAAGAGGAGATCGGCGCCCAGCGCCCCTTGCTTCATCAGTTCGAGGCCGAGCCAGCGTGCGCCCGACCCGCAGTCGACGATGACCCGCTCGCCGCCGACCATCACCTCGAGGCAGGTCGTCTCGCCGCCATAGCGCACGGTGGACGGACCCGGTGCCGGGAGGGAACCGCGCACACCCCAGAACCGGATGGTCAGGCGATCGGCTGGATCCACAGTGTCGCCTCAGCGCCCGGCCGCAGCCGCGCGAACCTGCGCGAGGTCGCGCGTGGTGCGCTCGAGCCGCTGCGCCAGCACGCGCATGATCTCCAGCGACATCTCGGGGAAATGGCTGAGCAGCTTCAGGAAGCTTTCCTTCGAAACAGCGAGCGCGTTGAGCTCCGTCGCCGCCACCACGGACGCGGTGCGCGGCACGTCGATCAAGATCGCGATCTCGCCGACGATGTCGTTCTCCTTGACTTTCGCCACTGCCTGCTCGCCTTGCGGCGTCCGGACGAGGATATCGGCCTGACCGGAGAGGATGATGTAGGCGGCGTCACCTCGCTCGCCCTGCTCGCACAGCCGCTCGCCCGGCCGGAAGCTGATCCGCTCGCTCATGAACGCGAGCAGGCGCAGCTTCGTCGGGTCGATGCCCCTGAACAGCGGCACGCGCCGCAGTGCCTCGACCTCGCCGTCCAGGCTCACGCCTCGACCTCCCCCTTCTGGCGCGCCCCCGCCCCGTTTGGCGGCGCCGCAGGTTCATCTTCGAAAGCGGACACGACGGTATCGTATGTGCCCTCGGCCACCAAGCGACCAAAGCGCAGCGCGTAGTAGCTGTCGAGGCCCCTCAGCGAGAATGGTTGACTGGCGCCGAAGACGGCGGTGCGGCCCTCCAGCCTCCGGCGGACCGCCGTGAGTGTCGCGGGATCGTCGATGCAATCATCGAACAGCGCCAGCGTCGGCCGCTTCACGAGCGCCCGGGCGACACCGATGCGCCGGCGCTGGCCGCTCGTCAGCCGCGATCCGGCGACGCCGACCTGGAACTCGAGGCCCGCACGAGCGACCGGCTGTCGCAGGCCGAGTTCGGACACCGTATCGCTGACGAAGGCGTCGATGCGCTCGCGGGCACCGCGGCGATCGACGCGAATCTTGCCGAACAAGAGATTGTCCTCGATCGTCAGCGACGCGATGTAGACCTCAGGGTCGAAGGGCACATAGCGCCCGGAGCCGTCGTCGAGCTTGCGCCGGAACAGCTCGCGACCGGCGATGACTTTCTTTTCGAGCTCCGGGCTGATCTCGGCGATGCGGTGGCGGGACGGGACGATCCGGAAGGCGAGGCCGATGAAGGCCGCCTTGTCGGCCGCCGCCAGCGACGCCGCGCCGGACGCCTTCATGCGCTTCAGCCGCGCCTCGTAGGCGGGCAGTTCGTCCATGGCGATGAAGGAATAGGTGCCGACCAGGCTGTCGTCGCCGCGCATGGTCGAAAACAGTTCGATCATCGTCTCCGCCACCGACACGCCGAGGGCGACGAGGTCATCGGACAGCCCCGCCTCGTCGAGGGTGGCGACGACGAGCGGGTCGGACGGAATCGCGCCGATGGGCGTGGTCGGATCCGTGGGGAGCGCGAACAGCACGTTCTCGGCGATGGTGGCGCTGAGGTTCAGCCGGTCGGCACTCCAGAGTTCGACGAGGTCGCCGATCTCCCGGTTGCTGCCGATCCGCTCGACGATCGCCCGTCGGGCCGACAGCACCCGGCCGACGAGATCGCCGTCGACTGCCGGGTCGATGCGCGCCTGCAGTCCCATGTGGTAGATGTCGTCGCCCAGCCCGACGTCCGCAAGGGTCTGCATGACGAGGTCGTCGAGCGCCGCCGTCGTCTCGACGCCGGCGGCGGCGAGATCGTCCCACGGGGACAGGAAGTCGAACGGCGTGCTGTCGGTCGCCGCGGCCTCGAGCGCGCGCCGCTTCGCCTCCGTGGCCTCGATCTCGGGCGGCCCGAGGGGACGGTGGCGCAGTCCGTAGATGACGTTGGTGCGGATCGTCTCGTTGAAGACGTGCGGTGCCGGACCGACATAGGCGACCTGACGCCCGAGGACGGATTCCGGCAGGCCGTCGACGGACCGACCACCGACCTCGACCTTGCCGGCACTGGGCGACATCAGGCCGGCGACGATCTGCATCACTTCGGTGCGCCCGCTGCCGTCGGCGCCGATCAGGCCGACGTGGCCACCTTCAGGAACATCGATGCTGACGCCCTGAACCTCCGGCTTGGCCGCGTTGGCGCCGCCCACCAGTCCGGCCAGCACCAGCGGCCCGGCGAGCACGACGCCGTCCGCCGGATCGGCGAGCAGTCGCTCGGGGGGATAGATTTCCGGGGGGTCGAAGTTCTCGACGATCGTCTCGTACTTAACCTGTACGTTCGACATGTTCTGGTAGTAGTCGAGCAGTTCCTTCCACGGGCTGGCGAGATCCTTGTAGGCCGCCAGCACGGCGACCAGCGCGCCGAAGGAGATCGAACCCTGAATGACGAGGATGCCGCCGATCAGATAGAACAGGAACGGCGGAAGCTGGTTCATGAAATTGTTAACGAACTTGATCATATACTTCCGCTTGTAGATCTCAAAGCGGATGTTGTAATTCTCAAACAGTCGATCAGAAATATTTGCCAGATGCCAGGCGGATGTATCATTCGCATGAACGTCGATGTTACCGCCGACACTCTCGCCGATGCGGTCAGAGATGCGGCGAACGTTCTTGATGCGGTCGCGTGACAGGATGATCA
This sequence comes from Pseudoxanthobacter soli DSM 19599, assembly GCA_945898215.1. GTDB lineage: Bacteria > Pseudomonadota > Alphaproteobacteria > Rhizobiales > Segnochrobactraceae > CAMDHY01. Next base: position 26,172 of record CAMDHY010000004.1, read on the forward strand.
CGCGGCGTTGCAGTTTTGGAATGATATAGGCCTGGACGGGGTAGAGCGAGACGGCCGCAAATCCCAGGAGCGGGTCCTGCATGAAGATGAAGAACAGATAGACGAGCAGCGTGCCGCCCTGGAATGCCGGCACGGCCACCGCATCACCAATGAAGCCGCCGAGGTCTTCTACCTCGGCCGTGATCATCGGAATCAGCTCGCCAGACGAGACCTTCCGAAACTGGGCCGGGCGAAAGCGAAGCACCTGAAAATATAGCTGGTGTCGCAGGCGCCGCAGCATCCGCTCGCCGATGACGCCCTTGTAGAGGTTGAGAACATACTTGATGACGTTGTTGGCGACGACCAGTGCCAGGAAGATCATGCATAGAAGCACGAGATAGGGTATTTGGTCGAACTGGTAGCCCAGAAATGACTGCGGAAACTGCTTTCCCTGAATCGCGTTATTGACGATCCATTTCGGAACCTCGAGCGACATATAGACGAGCGGGAACGAAAAGACGGTGATCAGCAGAATGATCAGCTGCTGCCGCCAGCTGAAATGCCAGATAAAACCGAAAAGCGTCTTCTGCATACTCGTCGTCCGTTTCGGCCGCCGGCGTCCGGAAGACCCGGAGCGCAGGCGGGGCCGGGCCGGACGACGGCGAACTCCGACCGTCCTGCACACCCCGCGGCGCGAACCTTGACACCGGCTCGCCGCCGGATGCAACGCCCGTTGCCGAGATGCCCACCGAGTGCCCCTTTCACCACGCCGGGTGAGGCGGCGCTTTACGAAGGCGTCGGTTCGGGACTAGGCTCTTCCTGACGCAGAAAGGATCGCGTCGCGCACGCAATCTCCCGCCGTCGCAAATCAGCGGCCGACGGGCGCAGCCGGAGGAAATTCCGACCCGGGGGGGCGGCGGACCGGCCAGCTCCCTTTGCATCGCCCCAGCCGCGACGAGGCCCGAGCGGGCCGCGCGCCGAACCCCTGCAGAGAATGTTCCCAAAAGCGCCGAAGGTCCTCATCTACAGCCATGACTCGTTCGGTCTGGGGCACTTGCGCCGCTGCCGGACGATCGCGCATGCGCTGGTTGACGAGTTCCCCGACATGTCGGTGCTGATCCTGTCGGGCTCGCCGATCATCGGCAGCTTCGATTTCCGCACCCGCGTCGACTTCGTCCGCATCCCCGGCGTCATCAAGCTGCGCGACGGCGACTACACCTCCCTCAGCCTGCGCCTCGACATCGAGGAGACGCTGGCGATCCGCGCCTCGATCATCGAGCACACCGCCATGGTGTTCCGCCCCGATGTGTTCCTCGTCGACAAGGAGCCGCTCGGCCTGCGCGGCGAGGTGCGCAGCACTCTGGAGAAGGTCGCCACCATCGGCACGCGCTGCGTGCTCGGGCTGCGCGACGTCATGGACGATGCCGACCTCCTGCAGGAGGAGTGGTCGCGCAAGGGCGTGCCGGCGGCACTGCGCAGCCTCTACGACGAGATCTGGGTCTACGGCCTGCCGGAGATCCATGACCCGCTCGTCGGCGTCGGCGTCAGCGAGGCGGTGCGGCGCAAGGCGCTGTTCACCGGCTACCTGCGCCGCGAACTGCCGCAGGCGGCGGCAGCGACGTTCCGCTCGCCGTTCGGCGACGATCCTTACATCCTCGTCAGCCCCGGCGGCGGCGGTGACGGCGTCGAACTGGTCGACTGGGTGATGCGCGCCTACGAGGCCCGCCAGCGGCCGCTGTTCCCTGCCGTCATCGTGCTGGGTCCGTTCATGGATTCCGAGCACCAGGCGGGCTTCATGGATCGGGCGAGCCGTCTGCGCGAGGTGCATGTCATCGACTTCACCCCGCAGATCGAGCCACTGCTCGACGGCGCGACCGCCATCGTCGGCATGGGCGGCTACAACATCTTCTGCGAGATCCTGTCGTTCGACAAACCGACGCTGCTGGTGCCGCGCGTCGTGCCGCGCCGCGAGCAGGCGATCCGCGCCGCCCGCGCCGAGGAGGTCGGGCTGCTGCGCGTGCTGCCGATCGAGCAGTACCCCGACGTCGGCCTGATGACCGCCGCGCTCGCCGAACTGCCGCTTCAGGCGCCGCCGTCGGTGAGCGGCCCGCCGAACCTGCTCGGCGGCCTCGGCGTCATCAAGGGCCGGGTCAGCGAGTTCCTGGCGGACAAGCAGCGGATGCGGCGCACCGCCGCCGTGCTGTGACGCCCCCTTGGGCGCCGCGACGGCCATGACGCGCGTCGCCGTCGTGGTGAAGGGCTATCCGCGGCTGTCGGAGACCTTCATCGCCCAGGAGATCCTCGGCCTCGAGCATCGCGGCCTCGACGTCCTGATTGTCTCGCTGCGCCGCCCGACCGACGGCGCCGTGCATCCGGTGCACCGGGAGATCCGCGCCGAGGTCCTCTATCTCCCCGAATACCTGAAGGACGACCCGCCGCGCGTCGCCGCCGGCCGGCGCGTCGCCGCCAGCCTGGCCGGTTACACCCCGGCGCTCGCCGCCTACGAGCAGGATCTCGTCCGCGACCGATCGGCGAGCCGACGGCGCCGCTTCGGCCAGGCCTGCGTGCTCGCCGCCGAACTGCCCGCCGACATCGACAGCCTCTACGTCCACTTCCTGCACACGCCCGCCTCAGTGACGCGCTACGCGGCGATGATGCGGGCGCTGCCGTGGTCGTTCTCCGCCCACGCCAAGGACATCTGGACGTCGCCCGACTGGGAGCTCGCCGAGAAGATCGCCGACGCCGACTGGGGCACCACCTGCACGGCGGTCAACGCTGCCAAGCTGCGCTCGCTTTCCGACCGTCCCGAAAAGGTGGCGCTCGTCTATCACGGGCTCGATTTCGCCCGCTTCCCCGCGCCGACGATGCGACCGGACGACCGTGACGGGCGACGCGCGCCGGTGACGATCGTCAGCGTCGCCCGCGCCGTCGAGAAGAAGGGGCTCGACGACGTGCTGCGCGCGCTGGCGCGCCTGCCCGCCGACCTCGACTGGCGCTTCGTCCACATCGGCGGCGGCACTCTGGTGCCGCGCCTGAAGGCGCTCGCCGACCGCCTCGGCATCGCCGACCGCGTGACGTGGCGCGGCGCACAGCCGCAGTCGGAGGTGATCGCCGCCTGCGCCGCGGCCGACATCTTCGTGCTGGCGAGCCGTGTCACCCGCAGCGGCGACCGCGACGGGCTGCCGAACGTGCTTATGGAAGCTCAGGCGCTCGGCCTCGCCTGCGTCTCGACGCGGGTCTCGGCGATCCCCGAAGTCATCGACGACGGCCGGACCGGCGTGCTGGTCGAGCCCCGCGACCCCGCCGCCCTCGCCGCGGCGCTGGAGGGCCTGATCCGCGACCCGCAGCGCCGCGCGACCCTTGCCGCGATGGCCGCAACGTCGGTCCGCCAGCGTTTCTCCACCGCCCCGGGCCTCGACCGCATCGCCGCACTGCTGCGCGGCGACCGCAGCGCCGCCGCCGCCTGAGGCGGCGCCCGGCACCCCGATGCACGTCGCGCTCTACGCCCCGATGAAGCCGCCCGACGATCCCCGCCCCTCGGGGGACCGGCAGGCCGTGCGGATGATCTTGGCGGCGCTCGCCCGCGCCGGCCATTCCACCGAGGTCGCCTCCCGTCTGGTGAGCTGGCTGCCGGCTCCCGATCCGGCCGCCGATGCTGGCCTGCGCACCGAGGCCACGGCTGAGGTCGAGACGCTCGTCGAGCGGTGGCGGACCGGTGGCGCCGACCGTCCCGACCTCTTCCTGACGTACCACCTCTACCACCGGGCGCCGGACCGGATCGGGCCGGCCGTCGCGGCGAGGCTCGGCATCCCCTTTGTCGTGATCGAGGCGAGCCGGGCGCTGAAGCGCGCCGTTGGGCCGTGGGCGGAGCGCTTCCGCGAGGTCGATGCCGCGCTCGCCGCCGCCGACGCGGTGGCCGCCATCCATGCCGAGGACGCGGAGGGGCTTGCCGCCATGGTGGACGCGCCGCGCCTGCACCGGCTGGCACCGTTCCTCGACGCGGCACCGTTCCGGAAGGCGGCGGCGGGCCGCGTCTCGCCGTCAGGCCCCATGCAGCTCCTCGCGGTCGGCATGATGCGGCCGGGCGACAAGGCTCGTTCTTACGCCGTCCTCGCCGAGGCTCTCGCCCGTCTCGGCGACCGGCCCTGGCATCTGTCGATCGTCGGCGACGGGCCGGCCCGGCCGGAGGTCGAGGCGGCGTTTGCCACTCGCGGCCTCGCCGGCGACCGCATCACCTTCCGCGGTGCCCGGGCGAGCGAGGCGATGCCGGCGGTCTATGCGGACGCCGATGTGCTGGTCTGGCCGGCGATCAACGAGGCCTACGGCTTCGTCTTCCTGGAGGCGCAGGCGGCGGGCCTGCCGGTCGTCGGTGCCCGCCGCGGCGGCGTGCCGGAGATCGTCCGCGACGGCGAGACCGGCCTGCTCGCCCCGGAAGGCGACGCCGCCGCGTTTGCCGAGTGCATCGCGACCCTCCTCTCGGACCCGTCGGCGCGCGCGCGCATGGGGGCCGCAGCGGCGGACCACATCGCCACCCGCCACGACCTGCCGGTCGCCGCCCGCAGCCTCGACGCGATCCTCGCCGCGGCGGTTGTCAGCCGGAACGAGCGGTCCCGATGCGGGCGCTGATCCACGTCCACCACCTGCTCGGCACCGGCCACGCGGTGCGGGCGGCGGCTCTCGGCCGGGCGCTCGCCGCCGCCGGCGTCGAGGTCGTCCTCGTCGCCGGCAACCGGCTGCCGCCGACGCTCGACACCGCCGGCCTCACGGTCGCCGAACTGCCGCCGGCCCACGCCGCCGACGCGAGCTTCCGCACCCTCCTGCAGGCGAGCGGCGCACCGATCGACGATGCCTGGCGGGGCGAGCGGCGACGGCGCCTCATCGCCCTCCTCCACGACGTGACGCCCGACATCATCCTCACCGAGACCTACCCGTTCGGTAGGCGCATGCTCGCCTTCGAGCTCGAGCCGATGCTCCTGGCCGCGCGGGAAAGCGTGCCGCGGCCCGTCATCGCCGCCTCGGTGCGCGACATCCTGGTGCGCAAGGATGACGTCGCCAAGGAGCGGGCGATGGCCGACACGGCCCGCCGGCTGTTCGACCTCGTCCTCGTCCACGCCGATCCGCGCCTCGTGCGGCTTTCCGACAGCTTCCACTGCGAGGCGGAGATCGCCGATCTCGTCCGCTACACCGGCTTCGTCCACGAGCCGAGCGGGCTCGTTCCGCCGGCCGGCGAGGGCGACGACGAGGTCATCGTCTCCTGCGGTGGCGGCCCGGTCGGGGCCGAACTGCTGCGGGCGGCAATCGCGGCGCGACGCCTCTCGCAGCATGCTGGTGACGCCCGCTGGCGCCTCCTCGTCGGCCGCACCCACGACGGCACAACGCTCGCGGCCCTTGCCGCACAGGCGGGCGACGGCGTCATCGTCGAGCCGGCGCGGCCGGACTTTCCGGGCCTCCTGAAGCGGGCGCGCCTGTCGGTGAGCCAGGCGGGCTACAACACCGTCCTCGACATTCTCGCCGCAGGCGTGCCGGCGGTGCTGGTGCCGTTCGCGGAAGGGTCGGAGACCGAGCAGCGCCAGCGCGCCGCGAGCCTCGCCGGCCGCGGTGTCGCAGACGTGGTAGACCCGGAGGCGCTGACGCCGGAGCGCCTCGCCGCCGCCTGCGACCGCGCCCTCGCCCACCCTCCCGCCGGGCTCGAAGCCGACCTCGCGGGCGCCGCCCGCAGTGCCGCGATCCTCGTCGACGCCGCTGAACGGAGAGGACGTGATGGACTGTGATGCACCGTTCCTGCGCGACGGTCTGCGCCGGCGGCTTGATGCCCTCGCGGCCTCCGGCCGGACGATTTCGCTGTGGTGGCGCGACGACGACGCCGCCCTGCCCGGGCTGGCACTCGACCGCCTGATCGCCCTGTCCGACCGCTTGAGGCTGCCGCTCGTGCTGGCCGTCATCCCCGAGCCGGCCCAGCCGTCGCTCGCTGACCGGCTGGCGCAGCCCGATGCGGCCCATGTCACGGTCGTGCAGCACGGCTGGCGCCACGCCAACCATGAGCCCGCCGGCGCCCGCGCCGCCGAACTGGGCGGGACGCGCCCGGTCGAGACGGTGCTGTCCGAGCTCGCGAAGGGCCATGCGAAGCTCGACTCCATGTTCGGTGCGCGCTTCCTGCCGGTGCTGACGCCACCGTGGAACCGGGTGGACACCGAGGTCGCCCGCCGGCGCGGCGCGGTCGGGCTGCCTGGCCTGTCGACCTTCACGTCGCTCGAGCGCGCCGGCCACCGGCTCGACGCCCACCTCGACCCGATCGTCTGGAAGACGACGCGCAGCTACATGGGCGACGAGCGGATGCTGATGCTGTTCGACGAGCAGGTCGACGCCCGTACGGGCGCGGCCGCCGCGGTGCCGATCGGCATCCTCAGCCACCACCTCTCGCACGACGAGCCGGTGTGGGCCTTCCTCGAGGACTTCCTGACGACGGCCGCCGATCACCCGGCGGTGCGCTGGCCGTCGCCGCCGGCGCTGTTCGGCTTAGACGCCCCCGGCCGGGCCGAAAGCGTCTAGGCGGCGCCTACTTGTAGGGGTCGGCCGCGTCGCGCAGGCCGTCGCCGAGGAAGTTGAAGGCGAGGATGACGATGATCACCGGGATCACCGGCGCCATCAGCCAGGGATAGACCGTCACCACCGTGATGTTCTGCGCCTCGTTGAGGAGCACGCCCCAGCTCACCGCCGGCCGCCGCATGCCGAGCCCGAGGAAGGACAGCGCCGTCTCGCCGAGGATCATGCCCGGGATCGACAGGGTGGCGCTGGCGATGATGTGGCTGGTGAACCCGGGCAAAAGGTGCTTGCCGATGATGCGTCCCGGCGAGGCCCCCATCAGCACCGCCGCCCGCGCGTAGTCCTCCTCGCGGAGCGCCAGCAGCTTGGAGCGGACGGCGCGGGCGAGGCCCGGCCAATCGAGCAGGCCGAGGATGACGGTGATGCCGAGGTAGATCAGCACCGGGCTCCAAGTAACCGGCAGCGCCGCCGACAGCGCCATCCACAGGGGAAGTTCCGGCAGCGAGCGCAGGATCTCGATCGTCCGCTGCACGATCGTGTCGATGAAGCCGCCGAAGTAGCCGGCGAGCCCGCCGAGCACCATGCCGAGGATGATCGAGATGGCGACGCCGATCAGGCCGACGGTGAGGGAGATGCGCGAGCCGTAGACGATGCCCGACAGCACGTCGCGGCCAAGGCGATCGGTCCCGAACAGGAAGAAGGTGCCGCCCTCGGCGGGGCAGACCAGGTGGAAGCGGCCGGGGATCAGCCCCCAGAAATTATACTTGTCGCCGAGGCAGAAGAACCGCAGCCGTTCGATCTTGCTCGTGTCGTCCTCGTAGACCCAGCGCATGTCCTCGAGGTTCACCTCCGACTTCATGCCGTAGACGAACGGCCCGATGAACTCCCCCTCGTGGAAGAGGTGGATGAACTGCGGCGGCGCGTGCAGGTGCTGGTTGGAGCGGGTGTTCGGGTCGTAGGGCGCGATGATCTCGGCGAACGGCACCGTCAGGTAGAACAGCCCGAGCACGAAGAGCGAGATCACCGCCAGCTTGTGCCGGCGGAAGCGCATCCAGATGATGCGCCACTGCGACGCCTGGAAGTAGCGCTCCTGTTCGGCCGTCAGAGCCTCCGCCTCGTAGGCGTCGAACGGCTCCTTGTCGACATAGTGCCCCGAGCGGGGCGGCTCGGCGCTCATGCCGTCCCCCGTCGCCCGAAGCGGATGCGCGGATCGACGACGGCGAGGAGGAGATCGGAGACCAGCATGCCCACGAGCGTCAGCACCGCCACGAAGAGGAGAATGAAGCCCGACAGGAACTGGTCCTGCGAGCGCAGGGCGTCGAGCAGCACCGGGCCGACCGTCGGCAGGTTCAGCACCACCGAGACGATCACCGAGCCGGAGACGAGCGACGGAATGAGGTTGCCGATGTCGGCGATGAACGGGTTGAGTGCCATCCGCAGCGGGTACTTCAAAAGCAGGCGGCGCTCCGTCAGGCCCTTGGCGCGCCCGGTCACGACGTACTGCTTGTGCAGTTCGTCGAGGAGGTTCGCCCGGAGCCGCCGGATCATCCCCGCCGTGCCGGCCGTGCCGATGACGATGGTCGGCACGATCAGATGGGCGAGGATGGAGCCGAGCTTGTCGAGAGACCACGGCGCGTCGATGTACTTCGGATCCATCAGGCCACCGATCGACAGCCCGAACCAGCGGTTCGACAGGTAGAGCAGGATCAGCCCGAGCAGGAAGTTCGGGATCGCGAGGCCGAGATAGCCGAGGATGGTGAAGCCGTAGTCGCCCCAGCTGTACTGCCGCGTCGCCGAGTAGATGCCGATCGGGAACGACACCACGTAGACGAAGATCACCGTGGCGACATTCAGCACGACGGTGAGCGGCAGCGTCGGGCCGACCACCTCGGCAACCGGCTTCTCGTACTCGAACGACCAGCCCCAGTAGCCCTGGATCAGGCCGTTGAAGCCGTCGGGACCCGGCCAGATGCCCACCCAGATGCCAAAGCGCTCCAGGAATGGCCGATCGAGGGCGAACTGCGAGCGCAGGAACTCGATCTTCGCGGCCGCAGAGGCCTCGCCGGAGGCCTTCAGCTGCGCGATCTGGTTGGTCAGGTAGTCGCCCGGCGGCAGCTCGATGATGAAGAACGTCAGGAAGGCGATGACGAACAGGGTCGGGATCATCCCGAGCACGCGCCGGACGATGAAGAAGAACATCCCTCTCAGCTCCGGCCCGTGCCGGCTTCATCGAAGAAGAACGTGTCCATGCCGTAGACACCGAAGTTCGCGCCGGGGTCCCAGCCCCAGACGCCGTCCTTCGGCACGTTCTGGAGCTTGTCCTTGACGACGATCGGCTGGCGCACCTCGGCGACGAGGCCGATGGTCAGGACCTCGTCGACGTGGGTGTCGAGGATGGCGTGCCAGGCGGCCGCCCGGTCCGCCTCGGCCACCGCGCCGAGCCAGGTCTTGTAGGCGTCCATCAGCTTCTGCGCCGGCGCGTAGTCGATCTTCTCGCCGTTCGTCCCCTTGCTGTCGACATAGGCGCCCCACGCCATGCCGGTCAGGAAGGCCGAGTCCGACGGCACCCGCTCGGCCGGCGACATGTCGGCGGTGGCGACGCCGTTGTCGTAGCCGGAGAACACCGTCATCACGAGATCGCCGCCGAGCGCCCGGTTGCGGACGTTGTCGCGGTCGGAGGCCTTCTCGAAGGCGGCGACGCCGATCTCGCGCCACGTCTCGGCGACGAGTTGCAGCGCATCGCTCTCCTCCTGGCTCTCGCCCGAGGTCTCGACGATGATCTCCAGCGGCCGGCCGTCCGGCATCAGCCGGATGCCGTCGCTGCGCCGCTGCGTCAGGCCGATCTCGTCGAGGAGAGCGTTCGCCTGCGCGACGTCGTAGCCCGTCCACTTGGTGCGGTAGTCCTCCTTGAAGAGCTCGCTCTGCGCGAGCACCGCGTTGTTGCTCGGCACGCCGAAGCCGAAGAACAGCGTGCGGTTGATCATGTCGCGGTCGATGCCGAGCGACAGCGCGCGGCGGAAGCGCACGTCGCGCAAGAGCGTCCGCCAGGTCGGATCCTTCACCGTCAGGTTCGGATAGATCGCGATCTGGTTGGCCTTGGCGCTCGGCCACAGCAGCGTGTGGTACTTGGCGTTAGCCTGGCCCTTCTTGAGGACGGTGATGTCGGAGAAGCCGAGGTTGCGCGCCTGCAGGTCGACTTCGCCGGCCTGCGCCTTGGCGGCGATCAGCTTGCCGTCGGCCACCGTCATGACGACCTCGTCGGCGTAAGGCAGCTGGTGGCCGGCGGTGTCGACGCGGTGGAAGTAGGGGTTGCGGCGCATCACCAGCCGCCGGTCGCTCGCCCCCTTCGAGGGCACCCACGGCTGCAGCGACGGCAGGTCTGGGTTGGTGGCGTTGTACATCTCGTCGAGCTGGTTGTGCAGCTGCGCCCAGTTGCGCACCTGCTTTCCCTGCACGAGCGCGGCGATCTTGCCCTCCTCGCCATACTTCCGGTGGAAGTTCTTCAGGTAGTGTGCCGGCCGGTAGATGAAGGGATCGGCGGCGGCGGCGAGCGCCGGCAGGAACAGCGGGTTCGGCGCCGCCCAGGTGAATTTGACCGTCTCGGCGTCGACGACCTCGAAGGCCGGCATTTCGCCGTTGACGAGCATGAACGGCTCGGGTCCGGAGGGCGACAGCTCGGTATTGGTGGCGATGTCCTCCCACCAGTAGCGGATGTCCTCGCTGGTGAAGGGCGCACCGTCCGACCACTTGTGGCCCTTGCGCAGGCGCAGCGTGAAGACCCGGCCGTCCTCGACGTCCACCGCCTCGAGGATGTCCGGCTTCAGCTCGAACTTCTCGTTGTAGCCGACGAGGCGCGCATAGCCCCAGACGTTGATCAGGCGGGCGTCCTTGGCGCGGCCGATCAGCGTCTGGATGGCGCCGCCCGGATGGCCGACCTTGCGGCCCTGCGCCTCGAGGTCGACGACGAGCGGCACCTGCGGCAGCCGTTCCGCGATCGGCGGAAGGCCCTTGCCCTCCAGGCTCGGCGTCTCGACGAAATCGAGCGCGGCGGCGGGAGCGGCGAGCGACAGCAGCAACGCCGCCGCGGCCAAAGCACGAACCACCATCACACGGCCTCCCTGACCGGTGCGCCCACGGCCAGTCCCGGGGCACAGACGAAATGGCCCGGCCGCATCTCGACGAGGTCGGGACGAACGCCGGGCAGGACGCGGAACGGCTCGGGCCATTCCGCCGGTTCGGATGCACGCGCCGCCGACAGCGCCGCGAAGTCGAGCCGGTTGTCGAGGCTCGCCTCCGGCACCGCCGTCAGCAGGGCGCGCGTGTAGGGGTGGATCGGGTCGGTGACCAGCGCGCGGGTCTCGGCAAGCTCGACGAGCCGACCGCGACACATCACGGCGATGCGGTCGGCCATGTAGTCGACGACCGCCAGATTGTGGCTGACGAACAGATAGGTCAATTGCAGCTCACGCTGCAGATCCTTGAGGAGGTTTAGGATCTGCGCCTGCACTGAGACGTCGAGGGCCGACACCGGCTCGTCGCACAGGATCAGTTCCGGCCGCAGTGCCAGGGCGCGGGCGATGCCGATGCGCTGGCGCTGACCGCCGGAGAACGAGTGCGGGTATCGCCGCAGCATGCGCGGGTCGAGCCCGACGAGCCGCATCAGCTCGCGCACGCGCTGTGCCAGCTCTTCTTCCCCGCAGATCCGGTGGATGACGAAGGGCTCGGAGATGATCTCGTTCACCGACATGCGCGGATTGAGCGAGGAGAACGGGTCCTGGAATATCAGTTGCACCTTGCGCCGGTAGGCGAGCAGGTCGGCGCCCTTCAGCGTGCTGACGTCGATGGGTCCGCGGCCGTCGTCGAACAGGATGCGCCCGGAATCGATCGAAACGGCGCGCAGGATGGCGAGCGCCGTCGTCGTCTTGCCGGAGCCCGACTCGCCGACGAGGCCGAGGCACTCGCCGCGCTTGACGGAGAAGCTGACATTGTCCATCGCGCGCGGCAGTTCCGCTGGCTTCGCCCCGCGTCGCTGGCCGAACGCCTTCGTCACCGCCTCGACCTGCAGGATCGGACCGGCGTCTGCCCGCACGGGCTCACGGGCTGCATGCAGGAAGCCGCCGGCCTGCGGCTCGATCGGCCGGATCGGCACCAGCTTCTCGCCCGGCTCCATATGGAAGCGCGGCACGGCGCGCAGCAGCGCCTTCAGGTAGTCGTGCTGCGGATCGCGGAAGATCTCCTCGACCGGCCCCGATTCCTTGATGCGGCCGTGGTAGATCACCACCACCTCGTCGGCGATGTTGGCGACGACGCCGAAATCGTGCGTCACCATCAGTACCGACATCGCCAGCTCGGCCTGCAGGTCCTTGATGAGCTTGAGGATCTCGGCCTGGATCGTGACGTCGAGAGCCGTCGTCGGCTCGTCGGCGATGAGCAGCGCCGGCCGGCACAGCAGCGCCATCGCGATCATCGCGCGCTGGCGCAGGCCGCCGGAGAGCTCGAACGGATAGGCATCGACGGCCCTGCCCGGATTGGGGAACTGCACGAGGCGCAGCATGTCGAGGGTGAGGTTGCGCGCCTCGTCGCGCCCGACGCCGCGATGCAGCCGCGCCGATTCGCCGATCTGGTCGCCGATCGTGTGCAGCGGCGACAGCGACGTCATCGGCTCCTGGAAGATGATGGCGATGCGATTGCCGCGAATGGCGCGCATGGCGCTGCCGGTCCGGTCGAGGCCGGCGATGTCGACCGGCTCCCCTCCCTCGGGATCGCGAAACTGGATGTGGCCACCGACGATGCGGGCCTTCGAGGGCAGCAGGCCCATGATCGCCTGCGAGATCACCGACTTCCCCGAGCCCGACTCGCCGACCAGGGCGACCGTGCGCGACGCCGGGACGACGAAGGAGACGTCGTCCACCGCCCGGACGATGCCGTCGTCACCGCCGAACTCGACCGTCAGACCCTCGATCGACAGGACGTTCACGAAGCAGGCCCCTCCCTCGCACACCGCTACTCTAGACGGCCTATTCCTATCGTGACAGCCTCACGGCGCAAGCTACGAGAGAGTACGAGGGAGCTGAGGCCCTATTCCGCGGCCATCGCGCCGGGCGGGGCGCCGGTGTCGGGCGGAAGGATGCGGCGCACGTCGACGGCGCCCGAGCGGCCGCGCAGCACCGTGGTGCCGACGTCCGCCCACCGCACCGTCGGATCGACGTTCGTGAGCGCCTCCACCGCCTCGGCGCTGGCGAGGATGACGGCGTCCTCGTCCGGTGCGACGGACTTGCCCAGCGCCTCGAGGCGGGAGGCGACGTTCACGGTGTCGCCGATGATCGTGTAGTTGACGCGGTCGGCGGCGCCGAGGTTGCCGACGATGACGGGGCCGAAGTGCAGGCCAATGCGGATGCGCAGCGGCGGCGTCCCTGCCGCCCGTGCCTTCGCCGCCTCTCGGCCGACGCACTCCGCCATGGCGATCGCCGCCCGCGCCGCGCACGCCGCGCCCTCCTCGGCGTCGTCGCCGACCCAGACCGCCATCAGCCCGTCGCCCATGAACTTGTCGACGGTACCCTGCTGGTCCTCGACGCAGCGCACGATCAGCGAGAAGTGCTCGTTGAGAAGGCCCGCGACCTCCTCAGCCGACATCGTCTCCGACAGTGCGGTGAAGCCGATGATGTCGGTGAAAAGGATCGTCCCCTGGCGCTCGTGCAGCCGCGTCGCCTCCTGGAACCCGAGCCGCACTAGCCGGCGCACGAGGCTGCGGGGCACATAGACCGCGAACGCCTTCAGGGCGGAGAGCATGCCGTTCACCGCCGTCGAGACGTCGTCGAGCTCGGCGATGCGGCTGCGGGGCAGTTCGGGCGCCTCGTCGATCTCGAAGCGCTCGATGTGGCCGGCGACGGCGTGCAGCCGGTCGAGCGAGCGGGCGATGCGGCGGGCGATCAGCACGGCGATGACCACCGCGACCGCGATCGACAACATGCCGATGGCAATCGACCCGTAGAGGCGGCGGATCTCGGCGATCACCTCCTCCTGCGGCTGGTAGCGCCCGACGATCCACGGCACCGACCCGAACTGCCGCATCTCCCGGGTCATCACGACGAACGTTCTGCCGTCCGCGAGCTCCACCTCGCCCACCTCGACACCGGCGGCCTTGGCCTTCGCGAAGTTGTCGAAGAGCTGCCGATCGGCGATCCTGGCCAGCACCTCGTCGCCGGCTTCGGCGAGTGGCACCACAGTCTCGTCGGTTCCGAGCTTCTCCTGGAGACCGAGCGCGCGGCCACGCGAGTGGGCGAACACCGCATCCGGCCCATAGAGGATGAAGTTCGTGCCGCCGCCGTCCTCCGCGGCGTCGCGCACCGCTTCCGACAGCATCGCCGTGCTGACCGCGGCGACGAGATAGCCCGTGATGACGCCGTTCTCCACCAGTGGCGCGCCGACGTTGATGAAGCTGTCGTTCTCGACAAACACCGGGGTGCCCCAGAAGCTCTTCTCCTCAGGATTGAGGCGCTCCAGGGCGGTGCGGACATCCGGCTGGTCGACGTCATTGGTGTCGATCGGGTGGAGCCGGTCGTCACGGTCCCGGTACATGCCGTCGTAGCGGAAATCGCGATCGTAGAAGACCAGCGCATCGAACACGTCTGACGTCGCCAGCACCCCCGCCGCGACGGAGGTCCGGTCCTTCTGTGTGTCGAGCGACAGGCTGCCGTCGGCGAAGAGCGCAGCGATCTCGCGCACGGCCTCCTCGCCGGGACGCATGTGCGCCTCGACGCGCTCGCTCAGCGCGCGCATCGTCAGGATGGAGTTGTCGTTCAAGAGCGCGAAGGTGTTCGAGTAGTTCGATAAGGCCGTCAGCCCGAGCACAAAGGCGAGGGCGACCAGCATCAGGCCGCCATAGGCGAGCCCGAGCAACAGGACCATCGGCATTCGAAAGCGCCGCCGGCGTTCCGCCACCGCTTTTGCCGTTCCCGCCACCCGAAGTCCCTTCTCCACGGCCCCGCCCGATGCGTGACGCGCTCCCGATCGCCTCTGCTGGACGCCCATCTGGGCGGCAGCAAGGCGGACGGACGGCCCGGCGCTGGCGAACCATCGTCCGCCGGACTACATCTCACCGGAACGGGACCCGACGACGCCCCGACACGTGATGCCTCGACACTTGCAGCAGGATCGACGATGACGCGCCACGAGGGCAACCCTGTCCGCCTCGCAGACTACCGGCCCACGGCCTACGCCATCGACACGGTGGATCTCGACGTCGCCTTCGCGCCGCACGCGACTCGCGTCAAGAGCCGCCTGTCGGTCCGCCGCCGCGACGGCACGCCGGAAGGGGCGCCGCTGCTGCTCGACGGTGACGAGCTCACCCTCGTCGGAGTGTCCGTCGATGGTGCGGCCCTGCCCGCCGAGGCCTACGTCGCCACCTCCAGCCAACTTTTGCTGCACACGCCGCCGGCCGGCCCCTTCACCCTTGAGATCGAGACGCACATCGATGCGGAGGCCAACTCCAAGCTGATGGGGCTCTATCGCACGAGCGGCACCTGGTGCACGCAGTGCGAGGCGGAAGGCTTCCGACGCATCACCTACTTCCTCGATCGGCCGGACGTTCTGGCCGTCTACACGACGCGCCTCGAGGCAGACAGTGCGCTCGCCCCGGTGCTGCTCGGCAACGGCAACCTCGTGGAGACCGGCGACATCCCCGGCACCGATCGGCACTTCGCGGTCTGGCACGATCCGTTCCCCAAGCCCGCCTATCTGTTCGCGATGGTCGGCGGCGATCTCGCCTGCGTGCGCGACCGCTTCGTCACCATGTCGGGCCGCGACGTCGACCTGCGCATCTATGTCGAGCACGGCAAGGAGGGCCGCTGTGCCTATGCCATGGACGCCCTCAAGCGCTCGATGCGCTGGGACGAGGAGGCCTTCGGCCGCGAGTACGACCTCGACATCTTCATGATCGTCGCCGTCTCCGACTTCAACATGGGCGCGATGGAGAACAAGGGCCTGAACGTCTTCAACGACAAGTACGTCCTCGCCATCCCCGAGACCGCGACCGACCAGGACTACTCCGGTGTCGAGGGTGTCATCGCCCACGAATACTTCCACAACTGGACCGGCAACCGGATCACCTGCCGCGACTGGTTCCAGCTCTGCCTGAAGGAGGGCCTGACGGTCTTCCGCGACCAGGAGTTCAGCTCCGACCAGCGCTCGCGCCCGGTGAAGCGCATCTCCGACGTCCGGCTCCTGCGGGCCCACCAGTTCCCCGAGGACGCGGGACCCCTCGCCCATCCCGTCCGCCCCGAAACTTATCGCGAGATCAACAACTTCTACACGGCGACAGTGTACGAGAAGGGCTCCGAGCTCGTCCGCATGCTGAAGACGCTGCTCGGCGACGACGGCTTCCGGCGCGGCATGGACGTCTATTTCGACCGTCACGACGGCGACGCCGCCACCGTCGAGGATTTCATCGCCTGCTTCGCCGAGGCGACCGCCACGGACCTCTCGCCGTTCCGGCGCTGGTACGCCCAGGCGAGCACGCCGCGGGTCCGCGCCCGCGGCCACTTCGACGCCGCCGCGCGCCGCTACACTCTCGAACTCGCGCAGTCGATCCCGTCCTCGCCGGGCCAGCCGGAGAAGACGCCGGTGCCGATCCCGATCCGCTTCGGCCTCGTCGGGCCGAACGGCGAGGACATGGAGATCGGCGCCGTCAGCGGCGCCACTCTCAAGGGCGACGTCCTCGTCCTCGACCAGGCGAGCCAGCGCGTCGTCTTCTCCGGTATCGGCGCGCGCCCGGTCCCCTCGCTGCTGCGCGGCTTCTCGGCGCCAGTGGTGCTGGAGACCGACCTTACCCGCGAGGACCGGCTGTTCCTGCTCTCCCACGACAGCGACCCGTTCAACCGCTGGGAAGCGGCGCAGACGCTCGCCGTTGCCGATCTCAAGGCCGGCGTCGCCGCCGTCCGCGCCGGAGAGCCGGTCGCGACCGACCCGGCGTTCGCCGATGCCCTCGGCCGCGTCGCCATCGACGAGAGCCTCGACCACGCCTTCCGCGCCCTCGTGCTGCAACTGCCGACCGAAGCCGACATCGCCCGCGAGCTCTCCCACGACGTCGATCCGGAGGCGATCGCCACCTCGCGCACCGCGCTGCGGAGGTCCGTCGCCGAGCGGCTGGCGAAACCCTTCGCCGCCCTCTACGAGGCGCTCTCGACGCCGGCGCCCTACGTGCCCGACGCCGCCGGGGCCGGCCGTCGCGCTCTGCGCAACACACTGCTCGACTATCTCACGCTCGCCGAGACCGGGGCCCCCGGCGCCCGTGCCGAGGCGCACTACCGCGCCGCCGACAACATGACCGACCGCCTCGCCGCCCTGACGGTGCTGGTCAGCGCCGAGGCCCCCGGTGCCGCCGCCGCGCTGGAGGATTTCTACGGCCGCTTCCGCGACGACCAGCTCGTCCTCGACAAGTGGTTCACCGTGCAGGCGACCGCCCCCGGCGACGCCACCCTCGGCCGCGTCGAGGCGCTGATGCGGCACCCGGCCTTCTCGATGGCGAACCCGAACCGCGTGCGCTCGCTCGTGGGCGCCTTCGCCGGCTCCAACCAGCGCCAGTTCAACCGCGCCGACGGCGCCGGTTTCCACCTCGTCACCGACGTCGTGCTGGCGCTCGATCCGAAGAACCCGCAGGTCGCCGCCCGCCTCCTCGGCGCCTTCCGCTCGTGGCGGGCGCTGGAGCCCGGACGGCGCTCGCTCGCCGAGGCGGCGCTTCGTCGCGTCGCCGCGCGCGAGCCGCTGTCCCGCGACGTCTCCGACATCGTCGCCCGCTGCCTGGAGTAACGATTCGTCAACCATATCCCCGCATTTTGACGGGGTCCGCAGCGGGAAAATTTCGGCCGCGGACTCTGGACAAGGCGATTCGCCTGGATTCAAATGGAGGTGATTCGGGCAGACTGTAATGCCCGGATTTTGGTGACAATCCGCAAGTAAATCGAGGGTCCCGTCATGGCACGGGTTGAAACGGCCGACGCGCCTGCGCGTCGACGCATGCCGAATATTGCCGGCTTGCTGTCCCGGATGGAGCGGCTCTCGGCCTCGATCGGCCGTGGCGCCGGCCGCGGGGCCGCCCGTCCGATCGCCCTCTCCGGGCACGCGCGGCTGCTCGCCGCCCCGGCGTACGCCCGGCTCGTCGAGAACGAGGCGGTGTTCCGGCGCGCCATTCCGATCCTCACTGTCATCTTCATCCTGGTGATCGCCGCCTACCGGTCGGCCGCCCTCGTCGGCGCCTACGAGGAGACCGAGGTCACCGCCCGCGACACCCTCTCCCTCATCGCCACCACCGTCGCCGCCGATCTCGGCGCCGCGCCCGACCTCACCACCGGTGCCGCCGAGGTCCTGCAGACCGCCCTCGACCAGACGCTGCCGCCGCGCGCCGTCGCCGATGGCCGCCAGATTCTGTTCGCCGACGATGCCGGCATCGTCCTCGCCTCCGCTCCCGTCCGCCCCGACCTCGAGGGCCGCACCCTCAACGCGCTTCTGGGCGAGTCGCAGCCGCTGACGATCTTCGGCGCCCGCGCCGGCGTGCTGGAGCTCACCCTCACCGACGGCACCGACGCCATCGCCACCGTCCGCCATCTGCCCGACGCGCGCGGCATGATCGCGCTCGTGCAGCCGACCGAGGCGGTGTTCGCCAACTGGCGGCGCGCGCTCTCGGCCAACGCCACGCTGTTTGCCTGCACCAGCGGCGTCATCCTGGTCCTCGTCTATGCCTTCTTCGCCCAGTCGACGCGGGCCCGGGAAGCAGACGCCATCTACGGCGCCACCCGCGCCCGCATCGACACCGCCCTTTTGCGCGGCCGCTGCGGCCTGATCGATTGGGACCTCGCCCGCGGGCGGATGTTCTGGTCGGCCTCGATGTACGACATCCTCGGCCGCGAGCCGCGCGACGAGCTCCTCGGCTTCCACGAGGTCTCGACCCTCGTCCACCCGGAAGACGGCGACCTGTTCGCACTCGCCGACGGCATCCTCGCCTCCGGCGGCGGCACCGTCGATCGCACGCTCCGCCTCGCCCATGCCGACGGCCGCTGGGTGTGGCTGCGCATCCGCGCGGAGCTCGTCGCCGAGGCCACCGGCGGCTCGCCTCACCTGATCGGCATCGCCGTCGACATCACCGAGCAGAAGATCCTCGCCGAGCGCTCCGCCACCGCCGACCTGCGCCTGCGCGACGGCATCGAGACCATCTCCGAAGCCTTCGTTCTGTGGGACGCCGACAACCGCCTCGTCATCTGCAACTCGAAGTACCAGCAGCTGCACGAGCTGCCCGACGAGGCGATCGTCGAGGGCACGCCCTATGCGGCGGTGATGAAGCACGCGAGCCTGCCGATCGTCACCACCCAGATCCCGACCGACGGTCGTCCCGAGGAAGGCGCCCGCTCCTACGAGGCGCAGCTCGCCGACGGCCGCTGGCTGCAGATCAACGAGCGGCGCACCAAGGACGGCGGCTTCGTCTCCGTCGGCACCGACATCACCGCTTTGAAGCGCCACGAGGAGCGGCTGATGGAGAGCGAGCGGCGCATGCGCGCCACCGTCGCCGACCTCCGCCAGTCCCGCCAGAAGCTCGAGAGCCAGGCCCGTCAGCTCGTCGAGCTCGCCGAGAAGTACGCCGAGGAGAAGACCCGCGCCGAAGAGGCCAACCGCGCCAAGTCGGAATTCCTCGCCAACATCTCCCACGAGCTGCGCACGCCGCTCAACGCCATCATCGGCTTCTCCGAGATCATGCAGCAGGGCATGTTCGGCTCGCTCGGCTCGGAGAAATACGTCGAGTACTGCAGCGACATCCACCACTCCGGCAATTATCTGCTCGGCGTCATCAACGACATCCTTGATATGTCCAGGATCGAGGCGGGCCAGCTCGACCTGTCGGTGGAAGCCGTCGATGTCGAGGAAGTGGTCGGCGAGGCCACCCGCATCATGGGCGCCTCGGCCTCCGAGAAGGGCATCCTCGTCGCCGCCGGCATCACGCCGAGCCTGAAGCTCAACGTCGATCGCCGCGCGATGAAGCAGATCCTGTTGAACCTCCTCTCCAACGCCGTGAAGTTCACGCCCCAGGGTGGCCGCGTCACGGTCCGGGCGCGCGCCGAGCACGGCGGCATCGTGCTCGCCGTGGAAGACACCGGCATCGGCATCCCGAAGAAGGAGATCTCCCGCCTCGGCCAGCCGTTCGTGCAGGTGGAGAACCAGTTCACCAAGAGCCACAAGGGCTCCGGCCTCGGTCTCGCCATCGCCCGCTCGCTCATCCATCTGCACGGCGGCCGCATGGAGATCCAGTCGGAGGTCGGCGTCGGCACGGTCGTCACCGTCCACATGCTGAACGAGCCGCCGGCCCGCGAGAAGGACAAGCAGGCGGCCTGACGGACCACCGTCGCGCCCGTCTCGAAGCGAGCTGCCTGCCCACCGCCGCATCCTCTGGCGCGCCAGCCCTCCGCCATTCTAGTCTCGCCACGCCGGTCCCCCGCGACGGGCGAACGCGTGCGGGGACGCCGCCGGCGGATCGCCGTTGGGGCCGAGTTCAGAGGACTTCTTGATGGCGCTGCAGACCTCGGCGATCCGTGCATTTGCCACCGCCATCCTCGGCACGTTCCTCCTCGCGACGCCGCCGCTGCCGGCGCTTGCGGCCGGCGACGGGATGGCCGACGTGGTCTTCAAGAACGGCAGGATCTACACCGTCGATGCGAACCGCTCCGTCCAGCAGGCTCTCGCGGTCACCGGCAACACGATCAGCGCCGTCGGCCGTGACTCTGAAGTCGAGGCCTTCGTCGGGCCGGATACACAGGTGATCGACCTCGGTGGCAAGTTCGTCATGCCGGGCATGATCGATACCCACTCGCACCCGATTTTCGGAGCGGTCAACGCCGCCAAGTGTTCGCTTGCCGACGTGCCGGCCACCCTCGCCGCGATCGGCCCCGTCATCCGACAGTGCCTCGCCGACCGCCCCGACACCGGAGATGGCTGGCTCGAGGTGGTGCAGCTCTATAACTACGGCTTCGAGGCCACCGCGAAGGATTTCGACGGCATCGAGCCGACGCGCCCGCTCGCCGTCGTCGGCAACGACGGCCACACGCTCTGGGCCAACACGCGGGCGATGGAGGTTGCCGGCATCACGGCCGCGACCGCCGATCCCCCCGGCGGCAAGATCGTCCGCGACGCCGCCGGCAATCCGACGGGCGCCTTCGCCGACACGGCGATGGCGCTCATCCAGGACAACATCCCGACCCCCTCCATCGCCGGCGCGGCGGCGATGACCGAGGCGGCGCTCGCCGGAATGATGGCGACCGGCCTGACGTCGGTCACCGACGCCTACGTCACCCGCCGGGAGGCACCGGTCTGGCAGTTCCTGCAAAGCACCGGGCGCCTGAAGATGCGCGTCCGCGCCGCGATCTATCTCGAGGACCTCGAGGACGACGGCGACGCGAAGATCGGGATGATCGCCGCAATGGCGAAGGCCGGCTCCACCAATGCCGATTTCCTGCGCATGGACAGCGTCAAGATCTTCGCCGACGGCGTCATGGAGGCGCCGACGCAGACCGCCGCGCTGCTCGCCCCCTATCTCGACGCAACCGGCAGGCCGACCGGCAACAGCGGCGAGCTCTACTTCGACCAGGCCAAGATGGATTCGATCGTCACGAAGCTCGACGCAGCCGGCCTCACTGTGCATGTCCACGCCATCGGCGACCGCGCTGTCCGCGCCAGCCTCGACGCCTTCGAGGCGGCGTTCGACGCGAATGGCGCGACCGACAACCGCCACCAGATCGCCCACCTGCAGCTCGTCGATCCGGCCGACTTCCCGCGCTTCGCCGAGCTCGGCGTGATCGCGAACTTCCAGCTCGACTGGGCGAAGCGCGACGCCTCCAATGTCGGGCCGATCGAGCCCTATCTCGGGCCCGAGCGCTACCGCTGGCTCTACCCGGCCGGCAGCCTGAAGCGGGCCGGCGCGACGATCGCCGGTGGCAGCGACTGGGACGTCTCCTCCTACGATCCGTTCCACGCGATGGAGCACGGCATCACGCGCGTCGAGCGCGGCTCCGGCCTGCCGCCGCTCGGGGAGGGCGAGGGCCTGACGATCGCCGACGTCATCGACGCGTACACGATCAACGCCGCGTTCGCCTCCCGCCAGGAGAAGACCACCGGCAGCCTGGAGGTCGGCAAGCGCGCCGACCTCGTCGTGCTCGACCGCGACATCACCGCGATCGACCCCGCGACGATCGACGACACCGAGGTTCTGGCGACTTGGATCGACGGCAAGCTGGTGTACGAAAAGAAGTGAGCGGAGGCCCTTCCCTTCTCCCGGCCACAGGCGGGGAGAAGGTGGCGCGCAGCGCCGGATGAGGGCTGCGCGGCGCAGCCGCGCGGTGTTTCAGCGAGCCTCAGCGTTTCAGCGAGCCTCAGCGCCCCGCGCGCTTTGCGCGCGCCCTTATCCGCCCTTCGGGCACCTTCTCCCGCTCCGCGGGAGAAGGAAGACGCCGCTCCCTCACCCCGTGATGAACACCTCGCCCTTCGGAATCCCATCGAACGCCGTCTCCGGCACCGAGAAGTTGTTGGCGAGCAGCGACTTCGGGTTCGACGCCAGCCACTGCGTCACCGAGATCTCCTCGTAGGTGCCGCTGTTCAGCACGATCAGGAGCTGGAGCTCGTCGTCGCCGACGTTCTCGATGTAGTGGCCGCAGCCGCGCGGCGCGTAGCCGACGTCGTACTTGCCGAAGCGGTCGGTGGTCGCCCGCCCGGCCGAGCCGAACACCGTCATCTGGCCCGTGCCGGCGAGATAAAGCTGCCACTCGTCGGCGTTCGGATGCCAGTGCATCTCGCGCAGCGCCCCGGGCTTCAGCGTGATCAGGGCCCCGGCCATCGAGTCCGAAATCGGAAACTCCTTCTGCGAGACAAGGCGGATCGTGCCGCCGCCATAGGTGCGGGGCTCCTGGGCGAGCAGGTGGTAGCCGTGCGTCAGCGGCGGGGTGTCGAGCGTCCCCGGCGCCGGCGGCCACGGTATCGGCCCCGGCACCGCGCCGAGCGAGATGTAGGCCTCCTGCTTCGGGAAGTCGGCGAAGGTCGAGACCGGCACGCCGAGGTTCTTCGCCAGCACGTCGAGCGGCGTGTGGGCGAACCAGTCGGTGATCGAGAAGGTGGCAAACTCGGAAAACGTGCCGTCGTTGAAGACGAGCACGAAGGTGGTGCCGTTCGGCCCGAGCCCCTCGATCGAGTGGCCGTGTCCGCGCGGGAAGAACCAGACGTCGCCGGCGGAAAGCGTCAGGACTTCCGACTTGCCGCTGGGGTCGATGACGGTGATGCGGCAGTTGCCGTCGATGACGTAGGCCCACTCCGCCGCGTTCGCGTGCCAGTGCAGTTCCCGCAGGCCGCCCGGCTTCAACTCCATCAGCACGCCGGCGAAGGCGACCGAGGACGGGAAGTTCTGGGCGTTGACCTCCTTGCCCCACCCGCCCGGATACTGCTTCTGGGCGGTGATCGAACCGAGCGGAAACCGGAAGGAGCGAAACGGCGCCGACTTGCCGAGAATCTCCTCCGGCGGGAGCGTCGCCGCAGCCTCGCCGCTCGACTGCGCCGCCGCGGTGTTCGCGAGCATGGCGAGCCCGCCGGCAAGCGCCGCCCCTCCACCGATAACGCCCCGGCGCGAAAACTCCGTCATCGTCGATCCCCCGATCGCTGGTCTTGCAGACATTGCCCCCGCTCCATCCTGTCGGGAAGCCGCGACGGCCGCAAGCAGGAGCGACGTGGTCGGTGAAGACCCCGGCTTGCGTCGTCAGGCTGAAGTCTGTCGCGAGGTCCCACCCACCCCTCGAGGGGCGGTTGGGTGCCGGCGGCCGGCTCGCTACCCCGCCACCGGCCCGACGATCCGCTCGAAGCTCGCCCGCACCGCCTGCTGCGTCTCGGCGAGGTGCGCCTCGAGGCCGCCGAAGTCCGGCATCTCCGCCGCCCGCGCCATCGCCGCGAGTACGCCGCCGGGCGCCTCCGCGGCCACGAAGCGGCCGTCGACGGCGAGCCGCAGCACCTGCGTCAGCGCCTGATACAGCCGGATCGCCGGCCGCAGCACCGCGGCGTCCTCGCCCGCCAGAAGCCCGACCTCGGCGAGGCGGGCGAGGGCCGTCTCCGTCGTCGTCGACAGCACGTCGTCCCGCTCGGCCCCATGCGCCAGCATCAGCGCCTGCGCCACGAACTCCACGTCGATCAGCCCGCCCGCCACCTGCTTGAGATCGAAGGGGTCCTTCGTCCCCTTGTCGCGCTCAATCCGGCTGCGCATCGAGGCCACGTCGGCGAATAGCGCCGCCCGGTCGCGCGGCTTCGTCAGCACGGCGCGGATCATCGCCTCCGCCCGTTCGCCCAGGGCGGGATCGCCGGCGATTGCCCGCGCCCGCGTCAGCGCCATGTGCTCCCACGTCCACGCGTCCTTCGCCTGGTAGCTCTCGAAGGCGTCGAGGCGGGTGGCGAGCGGCCCGGCATTGCCGGAGGGGCGCAGCCGGAAGTCGACCTCGTAGAGCTTGCCCTCCCCCGTCGGCGCCGACAGCGCCGCCACGAGGCGCTGCGTCAGCCGCGCATAGTACTGGCTCGGCGCGAGCGGCCTCTCGCCGTCCGACGCCTCGATGTCGGCCGGGTGGTCGTAGAGCAGGATCAGATCGAGGTCGGAGGCAGCCGTCATCTCGCGCCCGCCGAGCTTGCCGAGCGCCAGCACCGCCGCCGTGCCGCCGGGCACCTTGCCGTGGCGGACGGCGAACTCCGCCTCGACGACGCGCAGCAGCCGCTGCACCAACGCGTCGGCGAGCGTCGCGAATCCCGCCCCGGCCTGGCCACACTCCACCGTACCGGTCAGCACCCGCACGCCGATGAGGAAGGCCTGCTCCTGTCCGAAGATGCGCGCCCGGTCGAGTGCCTCCTCGTAGGAGCGCGCCTCGGCGAGGAAGACGTCGAGACGGGCGGCGAGCTCCTTGCGCTTCGGCAGCGCTCCGAAGAACAAGGGGTCGAGCAGCGCATCGAGCACCCGCGGCCGCCGCGTCAGGATGGCGGCGAGCCGCGGTGCGGCCCCCATGACCAGCGCGATGAGGTCGAGCAGTCCGGGATTGGAGCGCAGCAGCGAGAAGATCTGCACGCCCGCCGGCAGCTGCGCGACGAAGCGGTCGAAGGCGGCAAACGTCGCGTCGGCATTGTCGAGCCGGCCGAGGGTGGTGAGCAGCGCCGGCGTGATCTCGGTCAGCCGCTCGCGCGCCTTCGTCGAGCGCGTCGCCGCATAGCGGCCGAAGTGCCAGGCGCGGATCGCCCGCGTCACCTCCTGCGGTGCCTTGAAGCCGAGGCGGGAGAGCGTCTCGAGCGTGTCGGGGTCGTCGTCGCCGCCGGTGAAGACGAGGCTGCCGGTGTCTGCGCCGAGGGTCGGAGCGTCTTCGAACAGCCGGGCATAGTGCTTCTGGACGCGCTCGAGGTGCACCCTCAACGTCGCCTCGAAGGCGGAAAGGTCGGCAAAGCCCATCAGCCGGGCGATCGTCTCGAGCCTGTCGCGGTCGGCCGGCAGCACGTGCGTCTGCTCGTCCCGCCGCACCTGCAGGCGGTGCTCGACGCATCGCAGGAACACGTAAGCCGCGTCGAGCTGGTCGCGCACCCGCTCCTCGATCCAGCCGAGGTCGTGGAGCACCCGCAGCATCTCGCGCGTCGAGCGCCCGCGCAGCCGCGGCTCGCGGCCGCCGGCGATCAGCTGCTGCGTCTGCACGAAGAACTCGATCTCGCGGATGCCGCCGCGGCCGAGCTTGATGTTGTGGCCGGCCACCGCGATCGTGCCGTGCCCCTTCACCGCGTGGATCTGCCGCTTGATCGAGTGGACGTCGGCGATCGCCGCGTAGTCGAAGGACTTGCGCCAGATGAACGGCGCGATCTCGGCGAGGAACTGGTCGCCCGCGGCGATGTCGCCGGCGCAGGCGCGCGCCTTGATCAGCGCCGCCCGCTCCCAGTTCTGCCCCATGCTCTCATAGTAGACGAGCGCCGCCGGCACCGAGAGCGCCACCGCCGTCGCCCCCGGATCGGGGCGCAGGCGCAGGTCGAGGCGGAAGACGTAGCCGTCCGGCGTGCGCTCCTGCAGGATCTTCACGAGCCGCTGGGTCATCCGCACGAACAGCCGCGCCGCCTCGTCGGGATCGGCGAGCACCGGCCGCTCGGGATCGAACAGCACGATGAGGTCGACGTCGCTCGAGTAGTTGAGCTCGCGCGCCCCGCCCTTCCCCATCGACAGGAGGATCCAGCCCGACCGCTCGGACGGATCGTCGGGCGTCGCGAGCGTCAGCTTGCCGGTGCGGTCGGCCTCGCGCAGCAGGTGGTTCACGGCCGCCGATATCGCCGCATCAGCGAAGTCGCTCAGGCCCGCCGTCACCCGGTCGACGTCCCAGGCGCCGCCGAGGTCGGCGAGGCCGACGGTCAGCGCGATGTCCTGCTTGAGACGGCGCAGGTGGCGCATCAGCGCCGCCTCGTCCGCCTGACGCTCGCCGGCCGCCGCAACGAGCCCGGCCACCCGTGCGTCCGGCTCGTCGGCGAGAATCGCCTGCAGCCGCATCGGATCGAGCATCGCGAGGTCGCGCAGGAACGGCGCCTGCGACAGCACGGTGGCGAGGAAGTCCGCAACAGGGCCGGGCTGAGCGAGGGTTTCCGCGAGACCGGCCGCGCCGGCGGATCGGGCCGCAACGAGAAGATCGGCGCGCGCAGCATCCGCTGCCGTCACATCGGCGGCCGGCAGGGTCGTGAGACGGGAGGCCAGGCTGCTCGCGGCCGGCATCGAGGCCCCGTCGTGCCCGCCGGCTTCGGGTCCACCGTTCCCGGGTCGGCTCGTCCCGTCCTGCATTCCGCCCTCGCCGCCTGCCGTTGACCGGCTATTTCGCCCCGGCGGCGCCGCGTGGCAGGCGGAGCTCGGCGACGAGCCCCGGCGCCGCGTCGCCGCGCATCAGCGTTCCCTTGTGCAGGCTGGCGACCGCCTGCACAAGGCTCAAGCCCAGCCCCGACCCCGGCGCCGTCCGGCTGCCTTCGAGGCGCACGAAGCGCTGGGTGACGCGGCCGCGATCGGCTTCGGGGACGCCCGGACCGTTGTCGGCGACCGCGATCACCGCCTCTTCGCCGTCGTGGGTGACGGTCAGCGACACCCGCTGTGATCGGTCCGCCGGGCGCCCGTATTTCAGCGCGTTGTCGACGAGATTGGCGACCGCCTGGGCGATGAGATCGCGGTCGCCCGCCACCACCACCGCCTCCGGCACTGCCACCGCCAGCGTCGCCTCCTGCTCCTCGGCGACCGGCTCGTAGAGCTCGGCGACCTCGCGGGCGATCTCGGCCACGTCGACCGGCTGCGTGCGCACGCCCGCCGATCCGGCCTCGACGCGGGCGATGCGCAACAGCGCCTCGAAGGTGCGGATGAGCCCGTCGCAGTCCTCGAGCGTCGCCCCGAGCGCCTCGCGCGACGCTTCGCCGACGGCCGGGTCGCCGAGCGCCTGCTCGACACGCATGCGCATGCGCGTCAGCGGCGTCTTGAGGTCGTGGGCGATGTTGTCGGAGACCTCCTTCAGCCCGTGCATCAGCTGCTCGATGCGGTCGAGCATGGCGTTGAGGCTTTCCGCCAGACGGTCGAACTCGTCGCCCGAGCCGTCGACCTTCAGCCGCCCGCCGAGGTCGCCGCCCATGATCTGCTTGGTCGTCGCGCTCACCGCGTCGATGCGCTTCAGCACCCGCCGGCTCACGAACAGCCAGGTGACGAGCCCGAGCAGCAGCACCGCGCCGATCGACAGCTTCACCGCCCGCCAGACGACGTCGCGGAACTGCTCGCGCTCGGCGAGGTCTCGCCCGACCAGCAGCCGGAAGCCGCCGGGCAGCACGAACACCCTGACCAGCGCCTTGTGGCTCGCGACCGCCGGCTGCTCGTCGCCGAGATCGGTGGCGAGCCGCCGGTAGGGCACCGGGCGCGCGATGCCGTCGGCGGAGCTGAGCACAGCCGAAGGCACGTCCGAGACGTTGCCGGCGATGACGTTGCCGGAGAAGTCGGTCAGCAGATAGAGGCTCGCGCCCGGCATCTTGCTGCGCGCCTCGACGACGCGGATCAGCCGGCTGACGCCACCCGTGCGGTACTGCTCGGCGAGGCCCTGGATCTCGGCGTCGATGGTGTCCTGCAGCTGCCGCGACAGGAGGTCGTTCGTCGTGTCGGCGATCGAGACGATGAGGAACAGCGACAGCGCCGCGAACACGGCGAGGTAGATCAGCGACAGCTTGAACGCTGTCGTGCGGACAAACCGTCCGAGCCCCCTCACCGCATCACCATCGCGAGCGCCTCACGCCGGCCGCGGCTGGCCGGCGCGGATCATGTAGCCGGCGCCGCGCACGGTGTGCAGCAACGGCGGGTCGAAGCCCTTGTCGATCTTCGAGCGCAGCCTGGAGATGTGCACGTCGATGACGTTGGTCTGCGGGTCGAAGTGGTAGTCCCAGACGTTCTCGAGCAGCATCGTCCGCGTCACCACCTGCCCGGCGTTCTTCATCAGGTATTCGAGCAGGCGGAACTCGCGCGGCTGCAGCGGCACGTCCTTGCCCGCCCGCGTCACCGTGTGGGACAGCCGGTCGAGCTCGAGGTCGCCGACCCGGTAGAGCGTCTCGACGTCGCTCGGCCGGCGCCGCCGCGCCAGCGCCTCGACCCGGGCGAGAAGCTCGGCGAAGGCATAGGGCTTGGCGAGATAGTCGTCGCCGCCGGCCCGCAGGCCGGTGACGCGGTCGTCGACCTGGCCGAGCGCCGAGAGGATCAGCACCGGCGTCTGGTCGTCGCGCTTGCGCATGCCCTCGACGATCGACAGCCCGTCGCGGCGCGGCAGCATGCGGTCGATGACGACGACGTCATAGCCGCCCGCCTCCACCGCCGCGGCACCGTCCTCGCCGTCGGCGGCGTGCTCGGCGACGTGACCGGCCTCCTTGAGGCCCCGCAACATGTAGGCCGCCGCCTCGCGGTCGTCCTCGATCAGCAGAATCCGCATCGCCGAACCATGCCCGCCCTCGCGCCCGTCGCCAAGCGCCACGTTTCGAAACGCCGTGTCGCGGACGGCGCCCGGCACCACCGCTGCAGCCGCGCGAGACTCCGTCAGGGCGACCGCGTTGCGCTCGAAGGGGCGGAAGCCGTCGAGTGCCTCGGCGGGCGCTGGCGATCCGGAGAAGAGCTGGAATTGCGAGAAGGGGAAGGAGGGCATGGCGCCGCGCGCCTCGGCTGGACGCCCGTCTTGAAAGGGACGGGACGGCAGGTGGATGTCCACCTGCCGTCCCTCGGCGTCGGATCGGCGGGGGCGACGGGAGCCTCACCGACACCTTCTCGAAGGGGCGCCTCGAACGGCGCCCCGATCTGGTCTCACGCGGCGCCGCGAACGGCGCCCGGATCTCGTCTCACGCGGCGCCCTCTGGCGCCGCGATCCGCGTCAGGCCTTGTCGATCGGCAGCGCGATGTAGCGGGTGTTCTCACCCGACCTCATCTGGAAGAGGACGGCCTTGCGGCCTTCTCCCTTCGCGGCCTCGATGCCGGCCGTCACGTCCGCCATCTTGCCGACCGGCTGTCCGCCGACCGCCACGATGACGTCGCCGACCTGCACGCCGCGCTCGGCCGCCGGACCGTTCGGATCGACCTCGACGACCGCCAGGCCCTTGTCCTCGAGCCCGACGGAGGCCGCCGGGGCGACCGAGAGGCCGAGCTGCGCGAGATCCGAGCCGTCCTTGCCCGTCGTCGCGTCGGCCCGCTTGCCGTCCGTCGGCAGGGTGCCGAGCTTGACGGTGATCTCCTGCTGCTTGCCGTCGCGCCACACCGTGATCTTCACGTCGGTGTTCGGCGCGTAGCCGGCGATGCGGCGGGCGAGATCACGCGGGTCGTCGACGGCGTTGCCGTCGACGGCCGTGATGGTGTCGCCGGACTTGATGCCCGCCGCCACCGCCGGACCGTCGGCCTGCGGCTCGGTGACGAGCGCGCCCTTGGCGTCCTTCAGGCCGAGGCTGTCGGCGATGTCCGCATTGACGCCCTGGATCTGCACGCCGAGCCAGCCGCGGGTGACGTTGCCGTCGTCCTTCAGGTCCTCGACGATCTGCTGGACGGTCGCCGCCGGGATGGCGAAGCCGATGCCGACCGAGCCGCCCGACGGCGAGTAGATCGCCGTGTTGACGCCGACCACCTCGCCCTGGAGGTTGAAGGTCGGGCCGCCGGAGTTGCCCTTGTTGATCGGCGCGTCGATCTGCAGGAAGTCGTCGTAGGGGCCGGCGCCGATGTCGCGGCCGCGGGCCGAGATGATGCCGGCGGTCACCGAGCCGCCGAGGCCGAACGGGTTGCCGACGGCCACCACCCACTCGCCGACGCGGATGTCGCCGTCGTCGAACATCACGTACGGGAAGTCACGGTCGGCATCGACCTTGAGCAGGGCGACGTCGGTCTTCTCGTCGACGCCGATCACCTTGGCGTCGTACTCGGTGCCGTCGTCCATCGTCACCTTCACCTCGGTGGCGCCGTCGACGACGTGGTTGTTGGTAACGACGAAGCCGTCGCCGGAGATGAAGAAGCCCGAGCCCTGGCCGGTGACGAAGCCGCGCTGGCCGCGGTTCGGCAGGCCGGGCCCACCCTGGCCCTGGCCGCGATCGGAGCGCGGACCGAACTCGCGGAACCACTCGAACGGCCCGCCCTGCGGCATGCCGTCGAAGCCCGAGGTCTGCGGCCGCGCCTCGGCCTTGACGCGGATCGACACGACGGCCGGCTCGACCGCCTGGACGACGTCGGCAAAGCTCGGCATCTGCGCGGTATTGCCGGGCACCTTCACGGCCTCGGCCATCGCCGGGGTGGCCGGCACCAGGAACGCCTCACCGGCCACCACGCCGGCGACGCCGAGCGACAGGGCGCCGGCGAGCAGGGCGGAGCGCCGGCGCCGCAGCAGGCCGGTGCGAAGGGAGCCGTTGTGCGAAGTCTCGGTCATGCGGTGATCCTCGAAGGAGCTTGTTGTCCTGCAGGCGACTTGCCGCCGCCTTCGAGGTCATGTCTGACGCCCGCCGCCTTACGGCCCGCTGTCCGAGGGATGAATTCTTCGTAACGTTCGCCGGCGTGAACGAGATGGCGGGCCTCAGCGGCCCGGCGTCTCCGGCGTGACCGCCGCGCCGGCCCGCAGCCGCGCGAGTTCCGCCTCCTCCTCGGCCGACAGCGGCGCCGGCTCGGGGCGGCGGCGGTTGCGGCCGACGACACCCCAGGCGATCAGTCCGCCGGTAACCAGCACCGCGGGCGCCGCGAGCCAGAGCAGGAGGTTGTGGCCCGAGAAGCTCGGCTTCAGGAGCACGAACTCGCCGTAGCGCTCGACGAGGAAGTCCAGCACCTGCGCGTCGCTGTCGCCGGCCACCAGCCGCTCGCGCACCAGCAGCCTGAGGTCGCGGGCGAGCGGCGCGTTGGAATCGTCGATCGACTGGTTCTGGCACACCATGCAGCGCAGTTCCGCCGACAAGATGCGCGCCCGCTGCTCGAGCGCCGGATCGGGCAGGATCTCGTCGGGCTGCACAGCAAAGGCGGGGGCGGCCATCGCAGTGAAGGCGAAAACGACGACCGCCAAGACTGCAACGCGAACCCTCCCCCCTCGCAGACGCGACCGTCCCTCCCCTGCCAGGGGGAGGGACAGACCGCGCCAGCGGTCAGGGTGGGGCCAGTCAATCCGGGCCGCGGCGAGCGTTGTCTGGGCGGTTCGAGTGCCAGACGGCATTCGTCCGTCGCCGTGATGCCCCGGGCCCCGCCCTGGCGACCTGCGGTCGCCTGTCCCTCCCCCTGTCAGGGGAGGGACGCCGGACCGCACCGCCCGCGTCTCCGTCACGCCACCGCCTCCGCCCGCCGCGCCGGCCGTGGCGCGCCGACCCTGAGCCTGCGGTCGGCGAGCGACAGGCAGCCGCCGAGCGCCATCATCACGCAGCCGAGCCAGATCAGCGTCACCATCGGCTTGAACTGCGCCCGCACCACCGTGCGCCCGTCGGCACCCGGATCGCCGAGGCTCACATAGAGCTGCGAGAAGCCGCGGGTGAGGATCGCCGCCTCCGTCGTCGGCATCTGCCGGGCCGGATAGAAGCGCTTCGTCGGCGCCATCTCGGCGATCGCCAGGCCGTCGCGCGTCACGGCGAAGCGCGCCACCTCCTCGCGGAAGTTCGGGCCCTGGCGCGGCGTCGAGCCCTCGAAGGTGAGGTCGTAGCCGGCGATCTCGATGCGCTCGCCCGGCACCACGCTGGTGATGCGCTCGTGGTCGTAGCCGCTCGCCCCGGCGATGCCGAGCACCGTCAGCCCCATGCCGAGATGGCCGAGTGCGGTGCCGAAGGCCGCGCGCGGCAGGCCGAAGAAGCGCCGCAGGAAGGGGCCGACGCCACCGCCGCCGCGCGCCGCCCGCTGCACCGGCTCGGTCAGCGAGCCGACGATCAGCCAGAACGCAAGGCCGACGGCGAGCGCCGCGAGGATGCCCGTCGCCCCGCTCAGCCACAGCGTCACCGCGGTCGCCGCCAGCGCGGCGAGCGCCGCCGCCGCGAGCCGCTCGGCGACGCCGGCGAGGTCGGCCCGCTTCCACGCGAGCAGCGGCCCGAACGGGATCGCGATCAGCGCCGGGATCATCAGCGGCACGAAGGTGAGGTTGAAGAACGGCGCCCCGACCGAGATCTTCTCGCCCGTCACCGATTCGAGCGCCAGCGGATAGAGCGTGCCGACGAAGACCGTGGCACACGCCGCCGACAGGAAGACGTTGTTGAGGACGAGGGCGCCCTCCCGGCTCACCGGCGCGAAAATGCCGCCCGGCTTCAGCATCGGCGCGCGCCAGGCATAGAGCGCGAGCGAGCCGCCGACGAAGATCACCAGGATCGCCAGGATGAAGACGCCGCGCGTCGGGTCGGTGGCGAAGGCGTGCACCGAGGTGAGCACGCCCGAGCGGACGAGGAAGGTGCCGAGCAGCGACAGCGAGAAGGCGAGGATGGCGAGAAGCACCGTCCAGATCTTCAGCGCGTCGCGCTTCTCCATGACGATCGCCGAGTGGAGCAGCGCGGTCGCCGCCAGCCACGGCATGAACGAGGCGTTCTCGACCGGGTCCCAGAACCACCAGCCGCCCCAGCCGAGCTCGTAATAGGCCCAGTAGGAGCCCATCGCGATGCCGAGCGTCAGGAAGATCCACGCCGCCAGCGTCCACGGCCGCACCCACCGCGCCCAGGCGGCGTCGATGCGTCCCTCGATCAGGGCGGCGATGGCGAAGGAGAAGGCGATCGAGACGCCGACATAGCCGACATAGAGCAGCGGCGGATGGATCGCGAGGCCGATGTCCTGGAGGATCGGATTGAGGTCCTGGCCTTCGAAGGGGGCCGGGATCATCCGGTTGAACGGGTTCGACGTCATCAGGATGAACAGCAGGAACGCCGCCGTCACCCAGCCCTGCACCGACAGCACGGTGGCCCTGAGCGTCTGCGGCAGGCGGCCGCCGAAGATCGCCACGAGGGCGGAGAACAGCACGAGGATCAGCACCCAGAGCAGCATCGAGCCCTCGTGGTTGCCCCACACGCCACTGATCTTGAAGATCATCGGCTTCGCCGAGTGCGAGTTCTCGAAGACGTTGACGAGCGAGAAGTCGGAGCGGACGTAGGCGACCGTCAGAGCCGCGAAGGACAGCGCCACGAGCCCGAGGGTGGCGAGCGCCACCGGCTCGGCGACCGCCATCAGGCGTCCATCACCCGTTTTGGCGCCCCACACCGGCAGCACCGACTGGATGAAGGCGAGCCCGAGCGCCAGCACCAGCGCGTAGTGGCCGATTTCGGTGATCATCATGGCCGCGGGTCCCCTTCCCTCGCCTACTGGCCGGCCGCGCCGGGCGCGCCCGCCTCGGCGCCCTCCTGCCAGTGCCCCTGCGCCTTGAGCGAATCGGCGACCTCTTTCGGCATGTAGTTCTCGTCGTGCTTGGCGAGCACGGTGTCGGCGACGAAGACGCCGTCGGGGCCGAGGCGCCCCTCGGTGACGACGCCCTGACCCTCGCGGAACAGGTCCGGCAGGATGCCCGTGTACGTCACCGGGATGGTGCTCGCCGTGTCGGTGACGGTGAAACGCACCTCGGTCTCACCGGTCCGCTCGACGCTGCCCTCCGCGACGAGGCCACCCATGCGCACCCGGTCACCGACCGGGACCTGCCGCTCCGCGAGTTCGGTGGGGGTGCGGAAGAACACGATCTGGTCGTTGAGGGCCGACAGCACCAGGCCGGTCGCCGACATCAGCACGGCCCCCGCCACGCCGATCAGCACCAGACGTCTCTGCTTGCGCGTCATCGGTTCACCCCGGTGATCGTCGCGCGCCCCGGTCCGCCGTCGCAGGCCCCAAGCACGTTCGTCCTCCCGCCGGTTCGTCCGGCCATTTCACTCGGTGAGGCCGAGCCCCGCCGCCGTCGTGTCGAGACGCTGCACGTCCGCCGCGTCCGGATGGGCCGCCTTCGCCGCGGCGAGCGCGGTGCGCGCCTCGTCGGTGCGCCCCAGCACAACATAGGAGCGCACCAGCCGAAGCCAATCGTCCACCGTGCCGCCCTCGCGCGCGAGCCGTGCCGACAGGCCCTCGACCATGTTGCCGATCATGGCCGCCCGCTCTTCGGGCGTCATCTCGCTCGCCGCCTCCACCTCCGCCGCGTCCGGGCCCGGGGCGCCGGCCGCCGGAGCGGCCGGGGCCGCGGCGGGCGGCGGCTCCGTCGAGCCGGTGAGGGTGGCGAGCTGCGTGCGCGCCACCGGCAGCCAGGGCTCTTTGCCGCTGGCGCTGTCGATGATCGCCCGCCACGCCGCCTCGGCGTCGGCGGTGCGGCCGTCCTGGCCGAGCGCCAGCGCCAGGAAGAAGCGCGGGCGGATGGCGTTCGGATCGAGGGTTCGCGCCCGCTCGAAGGCGGCGCGGGCGTCGGCCGTGACGACGCCGCCGGCGTCGCCCGTCAGGGCCTCGCCAAGCCCGGCTTCGAGGTCGGCCGTGGCGCCATTCGTGCGGATGGCGTTGGAAAAGGCGGCGGCGGCGTCGCTGTAGCGGCCGGCGCGCAGGTAGACCGGGGCGAGGACGGCCCAGCCTTGCCCGTCGTCGGGGTTCTGCGCGAGGTGGCTCTCGACGCGCGCGAGCAACGCCTCGAGGTTCTGCCCGTCCATCGGCTCGGACTGACGGCTCGCCAGCGGCAGGTCCGGCAGGGTCGGCGCCCCGAAGCCGCCATAGAGCGAAACGGCGAGCAGCGGCAGGCCGACGATTGCCAGTCCCGCCGCGACGATCAGGCGCCAGCGCCGCGGTGGTGCCGCCGGCTCGTGGCGCTGCGACGCGCGGATCAGCCGGCGGCCGATCTCCGCCCGCGCCGCCTCGGCCTCGCGCCCACTGACGGCACCGCGGGCGACGTCGCGCTCGAGCTCCGCGAGCTGGTCGGCATAGATCGCCGCGTCGGGGGCCGTGGCCGCGTCCTCGGCAACGCCGCGCGAGCGGCCCGCCCGCGCCAGCGGAACGAGCACCGAAAGCGCCGCAAGCGCGGTCAGCACGGCAAACACAGCCCAGACCATCGGCTACCCGAACACGCTCCCGTCAGCGGCGACGTCACGACCTATGTGGCCGCCCCTCGCCCGGCTGGAACGATGACAGGTTGTCACGCGCCCGTCCCGGGCGTCGATCAATTTCTGCCGGAAGGGCCTCTCCGCAGGCCGGTTGGCCGTGGTTCCGCCAACTGCACGCCGCCGCCGCGACGTCCCGCTGGTCGCCGGCGACAACGCCGTCAGAGCGATCGTCTCAGGCGATCGCCTGCCAGGAACCGTCGGCGCGCCGGCAGGCGGCGCCGCGCCGCACCTCGCGGCCCGCCGTGGTCTCCACAGTGTGCGCGAAATCGCGGCACTCGAGATTGTTCACCACGTAGACCGGGCCCGGGACGATCTCGCCCTTGCTGCCGGTCGCCGGGTTCGACCACGTCACCGAGGTGCCGGCCCGCGACTGGTCGAGTGCCCGCGTCTGCGCCTTGTAGGCGGCCGCGAGGTCGCCGGGGCCGAGACCGCCGCCGAAGCCCGCGCCGAGCAGCGCCTCGATCTTCTCCGAGGCGATCGATTCGGCCTCGTCCGATGGCGCCGCGAGGCCAGTCGCCGACAGCGGTGTGCCGATCGCAACACCGTCGGTGCCGGCGCAACCGGCGAGCGCCAGCACGAGGCCCGCGGCGACCATCGGTCGCAGCGTCCACCGTCCGCTCGCCATCACCGTTCCGTTCGCCGGCATGTCGCACCCATCGGCGGGCCAGGACGCACCCGCGACATCCTCATAGTTAGGTCCGTTCGCGCTCCGTTTCCAGAGTCCTTTTGCACTGCGGCAGAATCGGGGGTCAAAGGATCGGGAGCGACAGCAGCGCGCGCAGCCCGCCGCCTGGCGCGGCATCGAGTTCGAGCCGTCCGCCGTAGAGACCGGCGAGGTCCGTGACGATGGCGAGGCCGAGGCCAGAGCCGGGCACGCTCTCGTCCAGCCGCCGGCCGCGCTGCAGCGCCGCGGCGCGCGCCGCCGGGTCGAGGCCGGGGCCGTCGTCGTCGACGATCACCCGCGCCATCCGCCGGTCGCCGCCGGCGGCACCCGTCGCCTCGACCCTGAGGTCGACACGCGTCGCCGCCCACTTGCAGGCGTTGTCGAGGAGGTTGCCGAGCATCTCCTCGAGATCCTGCCGCTCGCCGCGGAAACGCAGGTCCGCCGGCACGCTCACCTCCACCGTCAGCCCGCGCGCCTCGTGGATGCGCCGCATCGCCCGCGCCAGTCCCTCCGCCGCCGGGGCGATCTCGGTGACGACGCCGATCATCCGCCGCTGCGCCGCGAGCCGGGCCCGGTCGAGGTGGTGGTTCACCTGCGCCTGCATGAGCAGCGCCTGTTCCTCGACCTTGGCCGCGAGCGGCCCGTCGCCGGCACGCGCCTCGTTCAGCACCACCGACAGCGGCGTCTTCAGCGCATGGGCGAGGTTGCCGACGTGGGTGCGGGCGCGATCGACGATCTCGCGGTTGGAATCGATCAGCGCGTTGAGTTCGGTGGCGAGCGGCGCAATCTCGCTCGGGAACGTCCCCTCGAGGCGCTGCGTGTCGCCGACGCGGATGGCGTGCAGCGCCGCCCGCATCCGTTCGAGCGGCTTGAGGCCGACGCGCACCTGCAGCAGCGTCGCCAGCACCAGCCCGAGCCCGAAGACCGACAGCGTCGCCGCGACGCGGGTGCCGAAGGTCGCCACCTCCTCGCCGATCTCGGTGGCGTTGCCGGCGACCGCGACGAGGTAGCGGCCGCCGTCGGCGAGCGAGATGACGCGCTCGAGGTAGCGCAGGTCCTCGCCGTCCGGCCCGGCGATGGCGCCGCGCGCCGGCGTGCTGTCGAGGCTCGGCTCACCGTCCGGCAGCGTCAGCACGTCGCCGGCGAGGGAGGCCGAGCTCATCTCGACCACGCCGGCCGGAAAGCTGCGCACCGTCCAGTACCAGCCCGACAGCGGCAGACCGAAGCGCGGCTCGCCGAGGTTGCCCGGCTCGCGCAGCACCACGTCGTCGTCGCCGTCGCCGACCATCTGGGCGATCAGCGTCTTCAGGAAGACGTCGAGGCGCTCGTCGAAGCCGCGTTCCACCGACTGCCGGTAGAGCGCCACCAGGATGATGCCGGCGGCGGCGAGCGAAATGGCGCTCCACAGGATCGCCGACAGCAGCAGCCGCGCCGCCAGCGACCGCGGCGCGCCACCCGGCGCTCTGAGGCCGCGGATCAGGTCCCGCCCTCCGGCGGTGGCGTCAGCCGGTAGCCGAGACCGCGCACCGTCTCGATGACGTCGGCGGCGAGCTTCTTCCGCAGGCGTCCGACGAACACCTCGATCGTGTTGGAATCGCGATCGAAGTCCTGGTCGTAGAGGTGCTCGGTGAGTTCGCTGCGCGACACCACCCGCCCCTGGTGCATCAGGAGATAGACGAGCAGCCGGTACTCGTGGGAGGTGAGCTTCACCGGCGCGCCGTCGACGGTGACGCGTGAGGCCCGCGTGTCGACCCTGACCGGCCCGCAGGCGATCTCGTTCGAGGCGTGGCCGGCAGCGCGGCGCACCAGCGCCCTGAGCCGCGCCAGCACCTCCTCCATGTGGAAGGGCTTCGCCACATAGTCGTCGGCGCCGGCGTCGATGCCGGCGACCTTGTCGCTCCAGCGGTCGCGCGCCGTCAGAAGCAGCACCGGCATCGCCCGCCCGTCACGCCGCCATCGCTCCAGCACGCTGATGCCGTCGAGACGCGGCAGGCCGATGTCGAGCACCACCGCGTCATAGGGCTCGGTATCGCCGAGGAAGTGTCCCTCCTCACCGTCGAAGGCGGTGTCGACGGCATAGCCCGCCTCGCGCAGCGCCGTGCCGAGCTGGCGGCTCAGATCGTAATCGTCCTCGACGACGAGTACCCGCACCCGCCTCCTCCCGTCCCGAACTAGGGCCCCACCAGGGCGCCGCTGAAGGCGTCCACCGTCAACCGCCGCACCGCCCCGCCGGCCCCGAGCACGGTCGCCACATAGACGAGCCGTCCGCCGCGCCAGCACAGCTTGAGGTCGATCATCTCCCCCTGCACCGCCCGGCGAAGCTGACCGGGCCGCATCGCCTGGCCCGACTGCACGGCCTGCCGGCGCTCGGCCCCGCTCAGGCACTCAGCCGCCGCCGCCGGCCCGACGACGGCGAGGTGGCCGGCGAGGGTCGTCAGGACGAGGAGGATCGCAAGAAGGGCGGTTCCCAGGCGCATGGGTTCTCGATACGGCGGCCGCGCTGAACCTTCCATGAACGTCGGCCGCCGTCGAGCCGCCGTTCGACCGATCATCGCCGCCGTCCGGCGGACCGGCGCCGGCGCGGCGGCCTTCAGCGGATGGGTGCGCGCGCCGCCAGGCGCCCCCAGATCGCGACCAGGCCGCCGATCACCCCGCCGAGGGCGGCGAGCGTCTCGAGCACCTGGCCCTGTCCCGCCTCGTCGAGCCCCGCCGCCGGCCCAAGCACCGGCAAGAGCGCCGCCGCGACGGCGATCAGCCCGCCCCACACCGCCTTCGAGGCGAGCGCCGGCTTGCCGGCAACGACGGGTTCGCCCGTCGCCGTGTCGCCCGGCCCCGCCACCCGTTCCGCGACCATTGGCGCCGGTTCGGGCCGGCCCGGCACCGACGGCACCGAGGCCGGCGAGGCCACGGGCTGCGGCTGCGACATCGTCACCGTCGACGGTGCAGGCGCCGATGCCATCACCGCAACCGTAGGTTCAACGGCCGGCGTGGCGATCCTGTCCATTCCTGCGCCCTCGGCCGCGACCTCCACGCCGCCGCCCTCGAACATCGCCCGCTCCTCCGCCCGCCGGCGCGTCAGCCCGGCGAGGACGCGGCCGCCAGCCTTGTTCCAGC
Source organism: Pseudoxanthobacter soli DSM 19599 (assembly GCA_945898215.1). Classification (GTDB taxonomy): domain Bacteria; phylum Pseudomonadota; class Alphaproteobacteria; order Rhizobiales; family Segnochrobactraceae; genus CAMDHY01. The sequence goes on from CAMDHY010000004.1 coordinate 65,074, forward strand.
GCCCGAACTCCACCGCCGCCCCGGCCCTGTCGCCGGCGTTCAGCTTCTTCAGCAGCGTCGAGCGTCTGAGAGCTCCCTCGCCGACGTTGAAGGCGAACGAGACCAGCGCGTCGAACTCGTCCTGCGACAGCGCCGCCGTCACAAGCCGCGCCACCGCCGCCTCGAAGCGGGCGAGGTCGCGGCCGAGGATCGCGTCCGCCTCTGCCGCGGTGATCGTCAGGCCGGCGACCGGCACCGGCGGTCCGGCGGCGGCCGTGTGGCCGTAGCCGATCGTCCAGATCCCTGCGGCGTCGCGGTAGGCGGACAGCCGCAGTCCTTCGTGGCGGCCGATGAAGGCGCGCCCGGCGGGGCTCGTTCGCATCTCTTGTCTCCCGATGTCGCTTCGCATTGAGGTCCGTCCCGGCGAGCGCCGCGGTGCCGCATACGCGATCGGCGCGCGCCGTCGTCCCGCAGCGCCCCGTCCTTGCCGCCGCGCCCCGTCTTGCCGGCGCACGCGTGAGGCTCTACGCATTCCCCACAGCGGCAGCGGAGGTTCGGTCATGCGTGTCGGTTCGCAGCGCGCCAAAGGCGCGGCGTCGGTGGTGGCGGCGGCCGTTGCCGCAGCCCTGGTGATGGCGACGGTCGGCCCGGCGGCGGCCGACTGCGCCGCCGGGATCACCGACCTTGAGAAGAATATCCAGGTCGAGAACCCAGGCCTGGGCGGCATGCCCGGCGATCCGGCGGCCGCCTCGGCGGTGACGGCGCCTGCCGGCACCGCCCCCGCGCCCACCGGCGGCCCCGACCCGCTCGCCGCCGCCGACGCTTCCGGCGCCGACGCCGCCATCGGCAACCCGCCGCTCGCCGGCCCCGTCGCCGCGATGAACGCGCTGTCGGAGGCGAACGCGCTCCAGGAAGCCGGCGACGAGCAGGGCTGCCTCGAGTACCTCCACCAGGCCGAGGCGCTGCTGAAGAAGAAGTAGGCGGTCGCCGTCTTCCCCTTCTCCCGGCCGACGGCGGGGAGAAGGTGCCCGAAGGGCGGATGAGGGCGCGCGGCGAAGCCGCGCGGCGTCGCGGCAAGTCGCAGCCCCGGCGCACTGCGTGCGCCGCCCTCATCCGGCGCTCCGCGCCACCTTCTCCCGGCGCAGCCGGGAGAAGAAAAAAGGCCTACTCCGCCACCCACTCCTTTGCCGCCACCACGCGTGTCGGCATCGCGGCCAGCGTCGCGTGCCGGAGCGCGTGCGCCGGGTCGGCCAGCACCGCCACCGGCAGCACGAAGGTGCCGCCGGCGAGGCCGACCGGGTCGAGCCGGTGAACCGGGCTCGCCTCGCCCCGCACCGCCTCCACCTCGGCGGCCGTCAGTTCGATGAAGCTCGCCTCGCTCATGGCAGCGCCCCCACCGCGTCGAGATAGGCCTCGCAGGCGCTCGCGAGCGCCGCGATCTGGCTGCTATCGAGCCCCGCTCCCGCCCCGGCGACCGCCAGCCGCCGTGCCGAATAGGTCGAGCCCGCCGCGCCGATGCGGATGGCGTCGTTGCTGATCGCCCCGCTCGCCTGCGTCGGGCTCGCCACCACCGTGCCGCCGCGGAAGAAGTCGTGTCCGGCCGCGCTCCGCCGCGACCAGCCGACGAGGCCGAGTGAATCCGCCACCGCCACCGTCGTCGTGGTGCTCGTGTTGGCGCGCGCCGCCAGCGATCCGGACGAGCGCGCCAGAAGCCTCGTCGAGGTTCTGGTGCCGATCTCGGCGGCGCTGGCGTTGAGGTCGGTCAGCGACCACACGAACAGCACCGCGTCGTTGAGGGCGAACCGCGTGCCGCCGAGGCTCGGGTTGAGCCCGGTCGACAGGTAGGAGGTGGACCCGTCGCCGGCGAAGCCGCGGTCGGCCACGAACGACGGCGAGTTCACCGCCGTGCAGGTGTGCGAGCCCGGCGCGATCAGGTTGACCCGCCCGGCCTGCTCGTCATGGGCCGCGAGCAGATAGAGCACGTCGAGCCGGGTCCACAGGCCGCCGGCCTTGATCGCCCGCAAGAAGGCGTCGAACAGCGCCACGCGCGATGCCGACGGCGCCACCGTCATCGCCGAGGCATAGGCTGCGGCGTCCAGGTCGATCGCCCGGTCAAGTCCCGCCGCCCCCACGGGCAGCCCGATGCCGAGCATCAGACGAGCCCGACGAGGGCGGTGGCGGTGGTGTCGGTCGCCCGCACCCGCCGCGCCCGCACCGGCAGCACCGTGCCGGACGGCACGCCGGAGAACACCGTCGTGCCGCCTTCGGCGTCGTTGATCGAGACGGCGCCGCCGCCACCGACATGAAGGCCACGCACCAGTTCGGGCAGGTCGTCGTCGTCGTCGGGGGTGACGGCGAAGCAGCGCACCGCCGGGCCGTCGGGCCCGGGTCCCTGGTGGGCGATGCGGTCGAGGATCGGCGTGGCTCGGCTTCTGTCTTTGAGAGGTTCAGTCGGTCTGCAGCGGTCGCCCGGGCTGGCTCAGGAAGCCGGCGCCGTGAAGCGGGCGACCTGCATCGCAACCCGCACCGCGCCGCCGCTGAAGTCGCCGCCGTTGGCGGTGAGGCGCACGGGCGTGTCGGCATAGACGGCGAACGGCCCGACGACGCCGACGTTGGTCGCGCCCACTGCTGCCCCGAGCGATCCGCCGAACTTCGAAGGTTCGCCGACGATCCCGCAGTCGAAGGAGGTCGCCCCCGTCACCCCCGTCACCGTCCGCACGCTGACCGCCAGCACGAGCGCCCGCGCGGGGATGGGCGCGACGGTGTCGACGAAGGGGCCGGCGAGTGCCACCTCCTCCTCGATCACCGCCGGCGACAGGCTCGCTCCGTTCGGGCTCGCCGCGAGCGCGCTCGCCCAGCCGAGGCCGGGGCGGAACACCGCGAGCCGCGCCTCGTCGGCGACGTAGCCGACCTGGCCGAGAACGGGCTCGCGGAACACCCAGCCGCCGCCGATACGTATCGCAAGCTCACCGGCGTGGCCGCTCCACGCGCCCGTCGCCCCCGCCGGCAAGCCGTAGCGATCGCCGTCGGCCGGCGAGCCCGGCGGCGCCGTCTCGACCACGCTCTCGAGCCGCAGCGAGGCGAGCGCGTCGAGCAGCAGCAGTGCCTCGTTGACCGTCACATGCTTCTGCGCCTGCGCGGCCGCGACGAGCGGCAGCGAAAGGTTCGGGGTCTCAGACATGCAGCAGCGCCTCCCTTGGCGTACCGGCGCCGAAGCCGGCGGCGATCTGCGCGACGCGCACGGCGAGGTTCGCCGGCGGGACGCCGAAGTCAGCGATCTGGTCGGCCGCCGCATAGACGGCCGAGGCCTCGCCGGTGACGATGCGGCGCTTCAGGGCCGAGCCGTCGAGGATGTCGAGGCGGTAGCGCTCGCGCTCCTCGCCGAGCGGCACCTCCTCCTCGCCCCAGCCGTCGCCGCCGACCCGCGTCCGGCGGATCCACGTGACGGTAACGTCGCCGCTGCCGGCGTCGCGCACCGCCTTCAGGTGAACCGGGCTGAGCGGCCTGAGCCCCCGCCCCTCCGGCGCCAGCGTCTCCGTCACCGCCGCCAAGCCGTTCGGGTCGCCGCCGGCCGGGGTCGAGCGCCACAGGAACGGCGTGCCGAGTTCGTCCCGTGCCACCGGCAGCGCCGCGAGCCTCCGGTCCACCATCACGAAAGGTGCCCTCGCGGCGGCGCCCGCCGCCATCGCGTCCTCGGTGCCGGACTGTCCCCGCAGCAGCATCGACAGCGCATAGGTGTCGGCGGCGACGAGTTCGGCGTGCGTGAACTGCAGGAGCTCCCAGGCGCCGTTTTCCGCCTTAACCGCCGCGAGATTGGCGCCGGCGAGCACGTCGGCCACCGCCCGCGCCTCGAGCCCCCCGGCGATGCGCACGACGATCCGTCCGCCGCGATCCCACGCGCCCTCCGGCCCCGGCCCGAGCGGCTCGACCAGCGTGCCGATGCGGGCCGGCCGCGTCAGCGTCGCCATCGCCGAAAAGCCGTCGCCGTCGCGGCTGCGCTCCACCACCACGCTGCCGGGCCACGGCAGCGCGAAGGCCGCTGCGAACGGCCGTTCCGCCGGCATCTCCGCATCGATCACCGGCAGGTCGAGAATGACGGCCACCGGCGCCCCGTACTGCGCCGGCGCCACCGTCCGCGCGCCCCGCCACGCCCCGCCGCCGCTGCCGCGCCGCCGCCCGCGCCGGCGCGCGATCTCGCGGTCGAGCGCCCGCGCCGCGACGAGCCGCGTGCCGGCGTCCTCGATCTCCTCGATCACCACCTCCGTCACGGCCGTCCCCTCGACGACCGTGACGACGTCGCCCGGCTGCAGGGCGAGCCGCGACGGCGGCAGCGCGAACGCCACCCGCTCGCGTCCCGCCCAGCGCGAAAACAGCGCCGCGTCCGCCGCCCGGCTCATCGTCTCCGCGTCGGCGAGCACCGCGACATCGAGCTCGACCACATGGCGCGTCTCCCCCGCGAGCCGCCGCGACGCCGCCACCGCCGGCGAGAAGTCCCGCTCGACGTCGCGGTAGCCGAGGCGGACCTCGATCGGCAGTTCGCTGTCCTGCGTCCGCGTCCAGCGGACGAGGGCGCCGCGGCCCCCGTCGGTGTCGACGCAGTCGCCGGGCGTGATCGTCGCCACCGGCGGCGTGTCGGCGTCGGTGAAGACGAGCCGGCTGCCGCGGTCGGAGACGATGACGTCGAACGCCTCCACAAGCGGTGCCAGCGCCGCCCGCGCCGCCATCGGCCGGTCGATCACCGCCCCGGCGACAACGCGGTCGAGCCCCTCGACGTCGAAGGCCGTGAAGTCGTGGTCGCGCAGGATGGCGCCGATCAGCCCGCCGACCGTGGTGGCGCCGAGCCGCCCGTTCAGCCAGTGGCCGAGCGCCCAGTTGTCGCCGTCGGCCCACACGTCCGACAGTGCCGGGAAGGCCGGCCACGGCCGCGCGTCCCAGGTCCACAGGTGGATGGCGTCCGGGCGCACCATCCGCGCCCCGTCGACCCCCGACTGCGGATTGTCGCCGGCCACATAGCCCGGCACGGTCGGATCGAAGCGGCGCAGCACCGCCTCGAGGTAGCGCCGCTGCATGGCGTCGTCGCGCCCGCCGTCGGAGAAACGCGGCAGGTTCGATTCCGCCGACTTCGGGTCGACGAAGACGTTCGGCTGGTTGGCGCCGCGATCGACCGCCGGGCACCCCACCTCGGTGAACCAGAACGGCTTGCCCTCCGCCTCCCAGGCGGTCGCATCCTCCACCTCGACGCCGTCGAGCCGGTCGTAGTGCCGATGCGACCACCAGCCGTGGAGGTCCTTGTAGCGGAACACCCACGGCTTGCCGTGCATGCCGTCGGTGATCGGTTCCCGGTCCTGGTCCCGCCGCGCCTCGGCGGTCGGATAGTACCAGTCGTAGCCCTCGCCGCCGGCGACGTTGCCGCCGAGATAGGCGGGGTCGTAGATCGAGCGGGCCACCGCCGCGTCGAAGTGATCGCCGTCGCGCCAGTCGGCGAGCGGCCAGTAGACGTCGATGCCGACGAAGTCGACGTGCGGGCTCGTCCACAGCCGGTCGAGGTGGAACAGGTGGTCGCCGCTGCCGTCGTCCGGCCGATATCCGAAGAACTCCGACCAGTCCGCCGCATAGGACACGAGCGTCGAGCCCGGCAGCACGTCCGAGACGTCGGCGGCGAGGTCCCTGAGCGCCTGCACGAACGGAAACTCCCGCCGCGCCGAGCGGACGGTCGTGAGCCCGATCAGTTCCGAGCCGATCAGGAAGGCGTCGACCCCGCCCGCCACCGTGCACAGGTGCGCATAGTGCAGGATCATCCGCCGCCACGACCACTCCGCCGCCCCGGTGTAGCGGACGCGGTCGCCGTCGATGTCGAAGTCGGCCGCCACGGCCGCCCCGACGAAGCCGGCGATCTCGTCCGCGGCGTCGCCGGTGCCGTCCGGCGAACCCGACCGCCCCGGCGCCGGATGCACGGTGATCCGCCCCCGCCACGGGAACGCCGCCTGCTCGTCACCGCCCCACGGGTCCGGCAGGTCGTTGCCCGGCGGCACGTCCATCAGCAGGAACGGATAGAACGTCACCTTCAGCCCGCGCGCGTTGAGCGAGCGGATCGCCGCCACGACGCTGTCGTCGGAGGGCGTGCCGCCATAGGCCGGCCGGCCCTCGACCCGGCTCGTCTCCTCGGCCTCGCCGCGCGTCACGCCGTCGACCTCCCAGGTCGCCCCGCGCGTGCGGCGGTCGGCGTCCTCGATCTTCGGCCGCGGCCGGCAGTGGCTCGCCCGGAGGTCGTCGGCGAACCAGGCGACGACCAGCGCCACCCGTTCGAGCGCCGGGCAGAGGTCGACGAGCTCGTCGATCGCCGCCTCGAAGTCGCTCGCCGCCGTGCCGACGTGGCGGTTGTCGGCGATCGTCACCCCCGGCGCGCCCTCGCGCGTCACGGCCTCGGTCGCGTAGCCGAACTCCGTCGCCCCGGGGATCAGCGTCACCGCCTGGATCATCCCTTCCAGCGCATCGACGGCGCGGATCACCTCGAAGGTCAGCTGCGGCAGCCGGTTGCCGTAGGGGTCGAGCGGCAGCCGCTCGAACACCACATAGGCGAGGCCGCGATAGGCCGGCGCGTCGCCCTGCTTCGCCTCGATCAGCGGGTCCGGTTCCTGGAACTCGCCGCCGCGGTACCGGCGCATCGTCACGCCGGAAAGATCGAGCGGCTTGCCGTCCGCCCACACCCGGCCGATGCGGTCGACCTTGCCCTCGCAGAGCCCGACGGCGAAGTTCGCGAAGTAGCGGTAGCTCCGCTGCGCGCCGCCGAGGCCCTTGCCGCCGCCGCCCTCCTCGCGCGTCTCCTCCTCGAGCCGGGTCGCCCAGATAACCTGGCCGGCGATGCGCACCCGCCCGTAGACGCGCGGCACCGGCGCGCCCTCGGTCGAGGTCTGCACGTCGAGGCTCTCGAGCCGCGGCCCGCGCGACCGCTCGCCGGGGACCAGCGCCCGGTCGACCACCGCGCCCGCGAGCCCGCCGACGGCGCGCCCGACCGCCGCCCCCACCGGCCCGAACAGCGCCCCCGCCGCCGCCCCGGCCGTCTGCAGCACCAAGGTCGCCATCAGTCGTCCACCCCCGGAAAGGCGAACGCATAGGCGAGCCGCCCGGCCCACCACCGCGTCAGCCGCGTCGTCACCACCCCCGCCCCCTCGTAGGCGTGGACGAACCGCGGCGGACGCCACCGCCCGCCCGCTCCCGCCGCCGACCCTCGCGCCGGGCGACCGCCGGACGTCCCCCCGCCCGAGAGGTCGCCACTGATCAGGATGCCGGCATGTTTCGCCGGCCCACCCGGCCGCATCCGGAAGACGAGCACGTCGCCCGGCCGGGCCGTCGCCGGATCGATCTCGACGAGATGCCGCCGCCCCGCCTCCGCCAGCGCCTCGACGCCACCCGCCTCCGCCCAGTCGCGCGTGTAGCCCGGCACACGCTCCGGCTCGTCGCCGAGGAGGCCGCGCCACACCCCGCGAACGAGCCCGAGGCAGTCGCAGCCGACCCCCTTCCGCGACGCCTGGTGCCGGTATGGCGTCCCCATCCACGCCCGCGCCTCCGCCACGATCGCCCCCCGCCCCGCCATCACGACCTCCGAACATGGTTTAAGAAGGATGAACGGGATGGTGTAAATTGCGAGGATACCTCTTTAACCTCTTGTTTTTATTTTAGTTTCTAGCTCGCAATTCACGTGAGCAGCGACCCGCCCTCCACACCCTCATCCGTCATGCCGCGGCTCGATCGGGGCATCCATCCCACTGAAACAACAGAGCTTTCCCCGATCGATGCCCCCTGCGGCCGAATGGTCGGCTTTCACTGCTCCGAAGCGGTTTTCCGACTCGTTTGCCATTCCAGAAAAATGACGCTCATCCAATGGCTTAGGTCGAAACCGCAAAGTCTCGCAGGACCCTCGAACCGACCCCGCCACACCTGTTCAGCCCCAGCGAGTAAACTTCTGATTAACCACGATTTTCGCCGGCTCTTGGCGAACACCGACCAAGAGCCGGCGAGGGCGGCTGTAGAGGGAGTCATTCCCGGCCTTGTGCCGGGAACCCATCCCTCCCCGAGCACCACCCTGACCGTCGCTCCCACGGCGACGTCGCATGGGTTCCCGGCACAAGGCCGGGAATGACCTCGAGAGAGGGTTGCGCTTTGGGCGGCGGGGAGGCGGCAGCGAGGGCAGAGAGGGTGCGGAACAATCGCGGAGCGCTGGCACCACCCGCTACTTCCCCCTCACACGATCGCCCCGCCGTCGTTCTCGCCGCTCCCGTCCGGCAGGTAGGCGAGCGCGAAGCCGTCGCCGGGGATGTGGGGGAAGCCGCGGAAGTTCACCGCGTTGTCGAACTTCGCCACGCAGGTCGCGAAGCGCTTGTCGCAGCCGGCCGTCACCACCACCGTGTCGCCGGGCGCGATCGCCGCCGGCGGCGGCCGCCAGAGCTCGATCGTCACGCCGGGCCCGTCGACGGCGTGGCGGCGGATCTCGCTCGCGAACCCGTCCGCCGCCCCGCTCGTCACCTTGGCCCGCCCGCCGGCGAACCAGCCGTCGTCGAACGCGCCCAGCCCGGAGACGACGAGCGTCCGCCCGTCGGCGCTGTCCACCGTCGCGACGCCGCGATAGTCGCCGTCCTCGAGGTCGATGCCGCAGCGGCCGTCGCCGAGGTCGGCGTCGCAGTCGCGGGCGAAGCGCCGGCCGCGCTCCTCCTCGAGCGCCTGGGCCGGCCCGCGCAGCTCCGCCCGGAACGCCCCGTCGGCGCGCGTCACCTCGCCGACCGTGCCGGTGCGCAGCCGCTCGCGCAGGTCGGGCTCGCTCCAGTCGACCAGCCACACCTCGACGCTCGCCCCGTCCCACCGGCCGGCGGCGAGGTCGGCGGCGTCGATGCCCTCAGTCGACAGCACCCCCTCGACCTCCGCCCCGCCGGCGGAAAGCGTCGCCGTTGCTGTGTCGGCGCTCGTCTCGAAGCCGCCGGCCGGCAGGTAGTCGTCGCCGCCGAAGCTCAACACCCGGTCGTGGTCGGTGAAGGCGCGGCCGCTGCCCGCCCGCGGCGTGATCTTCCAGCAGCGGCAGAGCGTCGTCGCGCCCTCCGCGAGCCGTGCGGAGAGCCCCGCCGGCAGCGTCCTCACGGCCGGATCTCGACGATCGGCACCACCGGCACGGCGCCGGCCTCGAAGGCGGCGAGGTCGATCTCCAGCCGGTCGGTGTCGAAGCGCACCGGGCAGTCGAAGCGGAAGCCCGCCGTCACCACCGCCCCCTCCGCCGGCGTCTTCGCCGCCGACATCGTCACGACGCCGGTCGTCGCGTCGATATCGAGGTGGCCCGCACCGATCTCCTCGCCGTCCACCGAGACCCGCACCGAGCCCTCGAGCGGCTTCTCGATCGGCCGCCAGTAGGGGGCGTGCGATCCGCCATAGCGCTTGCGCAGTGCGAACGCCCGCCGCTCGCCGTCGCCGGTGCCCAGCACCTGGTCCTCCGGCCCCGGCTCGCCGCTCGGCAGACACGACTTGAAGTCGGTCGGGTCGCGAAAGCGGAAACCATGGAGCCGGCCGCGCCGCTCCTCGAAGAAGTCGATGACGGTGGCGAGGTCGTCGAGGCTGCGGATGCCGGTGCCGGCATTGAAGCGCCGCCTGGCATGGGCCCAGCGGCTGTTACGCTCCTCGCGGCCCGAGCCGAGCACGACGATCTCCGTCCGCCGCTCCGGCCCCCCGACCGCCCCGAACGCCACCCCGATCGGAAACCGCACCTCATGAAACGCCGTGGGCATGATGGTGTCCTTCCTGCGTCGTGCACGGATCGCGCCTTGGCCTGGCGCAGGTCGGCGACCGCACGCGGGTAGGCGCGCGGTCGGGCGACGCGCAGGCCCGGCTCGTCGAATGAGCGCGAAAGGGGCACCGCGCCCGCGGCGCTTCCCTTCTCCCGGCGGGCCGGGAGAAGGTCCCGGCAGGGGGATGAGGGCGGCGCGCGAAGCGCGCCGAAGCGGCTCCCGTCGACCTCTCCGCGCCGCTCCGCAGCGCGCCCTCATCCGCCCTTCGGGCACCTTCTCCCGCCCTGCGGGAGAAGGACGACGGCAGCCACTGCCTGCATCCACGGACCACGGCCCACAGCCTACTGGCTACTGCCCACTGGCTGCTGCCGACTGCCGCCCGACTGCCGACTGCCGCCCCCTCACATCCCCCGCCGCCCGCGCCCCACCGCCCGGGCGAGCATCGCCGACACCTGCGCCTCCGAACGCCGGAACCCGTCGACGTCCGGCGTCGTCACGTGGAGCGTCACCTGAACCATCCGCTCGCCGCCCCCGGCGGCGCCGGCGGCCGCGCCGAAGCTGGCAACACCGGCGCTCCCGCCGCCGCCACCGCCTCCACCGCCACCACTCCCGCCGCCGAACCCAGCCGCCCCACCCGCGGCCGCGATCGGCGACACCGTCGCCGCCGCAGCCCCGGCGAGCCCCGACAGTCCGCCCGCGGCGATGCCCTCGAGCGGCGCCAGCGCCCGGTCGAGCAGCCGCGCCGTCAGCCGTTCCGCCGCCCGCGCCAGCACCTGGTCGAGCCGCTCGCCGTAGACGACCGCGCTGGCGAGGCCCGTCCCGAGGTCACCGGCGATGCCGCGCGCGGTCCGCCGCACCCCGTCGAGGGTGCGTGCGAGCTCCGCCGCCACCGCCACCGCCTCGCCGTCGGCGAGCCCGGACACGTCGTCGTCCGCCATGCTCATCCTCCCGAGAATTGCCGCCGCGTCCTCGCCGACTTGCCGCGAACGCCGCCGCCTCTACCCCTCGTCCGGAAACCGCGCCGCTAGCGCCGCGAGCGTTCCGCGCCCGATCGCCGGCCCGCCGCCGTCGCCGACCATCCCGCGCGCCGCCGCCGAAAGCTCCCGCGGCGTCGCCCGCCAGAACGCCGCCGGCGACAGCCCGAGCCGCCCGATCCCGAACGCCATGACGGCGTTCCACGGGATCACCCCCCAGGGCGGCACGGACCCAGCAGGAGCCCGCAAGACACTCGACCTCGGCCTCCACGCACAACCTTCCCCCGGGCGAACCCTCCCCCCTCGCGGGGGAGGGTAGGGAGGGGGGGCGCCCCGAGTCGAAGCCCGTCCGGGAGTATTCAGGTCGACCGCCGCGCTGCCGCGCGGCCCCCCCTCCGACCGGCTTCGCCGGCCACCTCCCCCGCAAGGGGGGAGGGTTTCAGACGCCGCGAACGCCGGCTTCCGCCTCACGCCCGCGGCGGCGGAGGGTTTGCGCCGCCCTCCCCCGCCCCGAACGCCGCCCCGATCAGTCGGGCCACGATCGCCGCATAGGCCGGCACGCCGCCCGCCGACGCCATCGCCGCCACCTCCGGGTCCGTCACCTCCGCCCCGCCGCCGCGCAGGCCGGCGCCGATCACCGCGATGGCGTCTCGCGCCGACAGCCGCCCGGCCGCCAGCCTCTCGGCGAGCCCGGCGAGGTCATCCGCCGCGAACGCCGTCTCCAGCTCGGCCAGCGCGCCGAGCGTCAGGCAGAGCGTCCACCGCCGCCCGTCGAGCTCGGCATCGATCTCGCCCCGCACCCCGTTCGCCATCCTCGCCCCCCTCAGTCCGCCGAAAACGAAAGCGCCCCGGCAGACTCCAGCGACAGCTCGAAATTCACCTCGCCGTCGTGGTCGCCGCCATAGGAGAGCCCGGTGATCTGGAACGGCCCCTCGACGCTGCCGAATTCGGGCACGACCACCCGCCAGTCGCGGATGGTGCCCGCGAAGAACAGCGACCGCACCAGCGCGTCGGACTCGGCGTCCTTGAACAGCCCGGAGCCGGCGATGCTCGCCCGCTTCACCCCCGCCCCGGCGAGCAGCTCACGCCACCGACCGGAGGACTCCGAGTCCGTCGCGTCCACCGTCGCCGCATCGAAGGCGAGCTTGCGCGCGCGCAGGCCCGCCACCGTCGTGAACGGCCCGCTGCCGGTCGAATCCACCTTCAGCAACAGGTCCTTGCCCGCCTGCGCGCCCATCCGCCTCTCCTCTGAAAATCCGAACGCCTCACGCCACCGGCTCGGTGACGACCCGCAGCACCGCTACCGCCTCGAACGAGCGCCGGTCGCGCCCCTCGCCGCTGGTGCGCTCAATGAGCGCCAGGCTCACCACCCGGTGCCCGTCGGGCGCCAATCCCGCCTCGCCCAGCGCCGCGACCGCCCGCTCGGCGATCGCCGACGCCTCCCGCCGGCCACCGGCGGCCGAGCGCACCACCAGCTCCAGCCGGTGCTCGTGGGCGACGCCGCCCACCGCATCGAGCGGCCGCACCCGCCACCGCCCGAACGCCACGAACGGCAGCGCTGCCGCCCGCGGTGGCCCGTCGTGGATGCGCCCGGCGCCGACGAGCGCCGTCAGCGCCGCGTCACCGTCGAGCCGCGCATGGATCGCCGCCTGCAGGGCAAACGCCGGATCGCTCATCGCTCAGCCTCCTCGGCGAGCGCGATCAGCCACCGCCCGCGCGCATCCGCGTCACGCACGGCGAGCACCCGCAGCGTCCGCCCCTCGACAATCAGCCGGTCGCCGCCGGCGAGATCGACGCCGGCCCGCACCTCCACCGCGTGCGTCGCCACCCCGTCGAGCCGGCCGAGTTCGTCGCGCTCCTCGGCGCGCACCGGCCGCACCGCCGCGAACACGGTGCCGACCGGCTCCCAGGCGATGTCGCGCCCGCCGCCGCCGTCGGCCGTCGCCGCCGCCCGCTCGATGACGAGCCGCCGCCGGAGTGCCCCGGCGCTCATAGGCGCACCACCCGGTAGGGCGCCACCAGCGCCTCGAAGCCGAGCGCCACCGGGCTCGCGATCACGCCGAGGCTCGCCGCCTCCCGCACCTCGAACCAGTGGCCGACGAGCATGAGGATCGCCTGGCGCAGCGGCTCCGGCACGGCATCCGCCGTCTCGCCGTAGCCGCAGGAAAAATCGATCTCGACGCCGTTCAGCGACCGCCCCGGCCGCCGCGCCGTCGGCCCCGGCATGAGCCGCCCGCCAGGAAGGTCGACGGTGGTCTCGTCCGCTGCCAGCACGTGCGGCGTGCCGTCGCCGTCGAACACGGTGACCGCCCCCACCGACGTCACCGGCCCGGGCGACAGCCGCACCGGCGTCCGCCGCGGCCAGCGATCGAGCGCGATTCGCCAGCCCTGGTCGATCAGGGCGCGCCGGATGCGGAGCTCGACGAGGGCGCGGGCGGCCGGGATCAGCGCCGCCACCAGATCGTCCTCGGCATCGTGGTCGAGCCGGAGGTGCGCCTTCGCCTCAGCGAGGCTCACCGGCTCGACCGCCGGAGGGCGGACGAGGAAAGCCGTCATGCGGCACCTCATGAAAAGGAGAAGAAGAAGTCGCCGCGGCCGAGCGAAACGCGCCACTCGGCCGCGGCGGACGGCCGCGCGGTCCTCTTTCGGGGAATGTCCCGGGAAAGGTCGGGAGGACCCGGCGCCGTCAGGTCGTGCCAAACTTCAGGAGCTTGATCGCCGCGAAGTCCTGGACGCCGCCGCCCACCCGCTTGGTCGTGTAGAACAAGACGTAGGGCTTGGCGGAGTAGGGGTCGCGCAGCACCCGCACGCCCATCCGGTCGACGACGAGATAGCCGCGCTTGAAGTCGCCGAAGGCCACCGACAGCGAGTTCGCCGCGATGTTCGGCATGTCCTCGGCTTCCGCGACCGGGAAGTTCATCAGCGTCGCCTCGGCCCCGGCGCTCGCCGGCGGCTGCCAGAGATAGTGGCCGTCGGCGTCCTTCAGCTTGCGGATCGCGGCCTGGGTCTTCCGGTTCATGACGAAGTGGGCGTTCTGGCGGTAGCCCGCCTTCACCGCGTAGACGAGGTCGACGAGGATGTCCGAGGGGTTCGAGGCGGCGAGGCCGCCGCTCACCCCCGTCACCAGGTAGCCGAGCTTGCCCCACTCCCAGGAGCCGTCCGCCACCGTATCGACGGCCAGGAACCCCGTCGGCTTGTTGGTGCCGTTGCCGCTGACGAAGGCCGCCCCCTCCTGCTCGGCGAAGGCCGTCTCCACCTCCTCGGCGATCCAGCGGTCGACGTCGACGGCGGCGTCGTCGAGGAGCTGCCCCGTCGCCGCCGGCATGGCGAAGAGCTCCATCGTCGGGAAGGCGAGCTCGGCCAGCGTCGGCGTCGCCGTCTGCGTCCGCGACGCCGTCTCCGCCACCCAGCCGACCGCCGGCCCCGCCACCGAGAACGGCTTCTTGTAGACCGAGGCCGAGACCTGCCGGCTGCCGGCGATGCGCCGGATCGGCGAGATGTCGGCGAGCCGGCGCATGATCTCGCGCTCGGTCTCGTCCGGCACCAGGTAGCCGCCGTCGGCGGGCGTGCCGACCGACAAGGCCTTCGCCTCGAGGCTGCGGGCGGCGCCCTCGCGGCCGGTGCGCACGTAGGTCTCGAACGCCGCCTTGCGCTCACGCGCCGAAGCGTCGCCCGTCTCGCCCGGCGCGCCGAGCCCCGGCCGCGCCGCCTTCAGCGCCAGCCGGTCGAGCCGGCGCTTCTGCTCGTCGAGCGCCGCCTCGATGCGACCGAGCGTCTCGACCGTCACCACGTCGCCGCCGCCGCGCCGCTCGATCTCGTCGAGCCGGCGGTCGTTCACCTCGCGGAACGCCTCGAAGGCGCCCATCATCATCTCGAACGCCTCCGCCGCCCCCGCTTCGGGCACCGCGGCCTTCGTCTCCGGCGCGTTCACGCTCACGTCCATGTCTCTCGTCCCTCACGTTGTGGAAAGCGAAAGCCGGCCCGTCCGGCCGGCGGCCCCGGCGGCGCATCGCGCTGCCGGCATCTGCGAACCGGCGAGCGCGAGGCGCGCTCCCGGCATCTGCGGAAATGTCACCAGCGAGATCTCCCAGAGGTCGATCTCGACGAGCTCGCGCACCCCCGTCGCCGGCTCGCGCCTAGCGCGCACCGTGCGGAAGCCGATCGACAGCCCGTCGAGGGCGCCGGCGCGGATCAGCGCCAGGGCCTCGCGCCCCTGCGCCACCTCCGGCAGCAGCCGGCCGCGCACCTTGAGGCCGACGCCGTCCTCGGAAATCTCCGTCCAGCGGCCGATCGGCCGGCCGGGATCGTGCTGCCAGAGCAGCTTGACGCCGCCCACGCCACGACGGGCGAGCGAGCGGCGGAACGCCCCCGGCGCCACCCGGTCGCGCCCCATGTCGACCCGCCCGAACAGGCTGGCATAGCCCTCGACGACGGCGCCCGCCGCGGCCAGCCCAGTCATCGCCGCTCCCCGGCGGTGCGCCGTCCGGGCGGCGCAAGCAGCCGCGCCAGCACGCCGGCGAAGGCGGCGAAGACGCGCCGATGGTCGTCCGCCCGGCGCACACCGAGGCCCGCGAACAGCCGCTGCATGGAAGTCCCCCGTTCTGTCGATCGTCGTCTCGATCGGGCGGCGCACCACCGCCGGCCGCTCAGTCGCGGTCGCGGAACAGCGCGGTCAGCCGCGCGATCTCGGCGACGAAGTCGTTGAAGCGGCGGTTGGACGCCGCGAGCTCCTTCAGCGACCAGGCGAGCAGCCCGCTCGCCCCGCTCGCCCACAAGAACAGCGCCAGATGCGCGAGGTCGCCGCGCGCCATGACGTTCTCGGTGATCGGGTCCATCGGCCGCCTCCGCCCCTCGCACGACCGCCTCCGCGGCCTCCGCCCCCCGGCTTTCCGCTCCTGCTGTTCCTTCCGGCCGGCGCGACGACTAAGGTCCGCGGCGCAGCGTCTCGGGACGATCCGCGTGGAACTCGACGGCCACACCCTGCTCGTCTCCGGCCTCGCGATGCGGGCGAGCTATGCGCTCGTCTTCCTGGCGATGTGGCTGCGCGACCGCGGTGACCTCTATCTGCGCGACTGGGGCCTCGGTGCCGCGCTGATCGCGGCGGGCTTCGTCGTCGTGCTGACGACCGGCGCGCCCGAGGTCTATCTCGGGCCGGCGCACGGGTTCCTCGCCTATGGCCTGATCAGTCTCGGCTTCACGCTCCTGTGGGTGGGGCTGCGCCGTTTCGACGGCCGCCGCATCCCGCGCGCCCTCGTCGCCGTCTCCGCGCTGGCCGCCCCGCTCGCCTATGTCGGCATCCTCGGCACCACCGGTGCGGACAACCTCGCCTTCACCGGCGTCTTCGCCGGCGTATCCTTCGCCTGCCTCGTCTTAATCGGTGATCTTCTGGCGCCACCGAACGGGCGCCGGCTCGCCTCGCGGCTCGTCGCAGCCACGGCCTTCCTCGCCTACGTGGCGGGCTTCGTCGCCGCGGCCATCCTCTCGCTGGCGGAGACGGGGCCGGACCAGCCGCCGGTCAGCAGCGAGATCCTCGCGCTCGCCCTCGATCAGGTCTGCAGCCTGTTCTCCAACGTCGCGCTCTTGGCGCTCGCCGGCGAGCGCGCCCGTGCCGAGCTCGAATGGCTCGCCACCCGCGACCCCCTCACCGGCCTCCTCAACCGCCGCGGCCTGCTGCTCGAGGCCTCGCGCCACCTCGCCGATCCGTCGCCGGACCGGCCTCCGCTCGGGGTACTGGTCGCCGACATCGACGCCTTCAAGCTCGTCAACGACCGCCACGGCCACGCCACCGGAGACGCCGTGCTGGTCCGCTTCGCCGCCATCGCGCGCGGCATCCTCGGCGACCGCGACCTCGTCGCCCGCTATGGCGGCGAGGAGTTCACCTGCGTTTTGCCAGGCTCCGACCTCGA
Organism: Pseudoxanthobacter soli DSM 19599; assembly: GCA_945898215.1. GTDB lineage: Bacteria > Pseudomonadota > Alphaproteobacteria > Rhizobiales > Segnochrobactraceae > CAMDHY01. The sequence goes on from CAMDHY010000004.1 coordinate 81,700, forward strand.
GGCGGCGCGGCGCCTCGCCGAGCGCCTGCGCCAGGCGGTCGAGCGCGAGCCGTTCGCCGCACCCGCCGGTACACTCAGCCTCACCGTCTCGATCGGCATCGCCACCGTCCGTCCGGGCGAGGACACCATCCTGCCCGCCGTCGCCCGCGCCGACGCGGCGCTCTACGTGGCCAAGCAGTCCGGCCGCAACCGCGTCGTCGCCTGAACGCTCGCAGGCCCGCCGCCCCCTCAGCCCGCCCGCACGCCGTAGCCCACCGCCACTCGCTTCTCGTCGTCAGACAGGAACGCCGCCGCCCCCAGCCGCGCCCACAGCGCCTCGCGCTCGGCCGACAGCGCCTCGACCGCGTCGAGGTCGGTGCCGAGCCTGAGGCCGTCGCCGAAGGCCGGCCCCAGCCAGCCGCCGAGCGCCTCGGCCGTCCGCCCGACCAGCGGCAGCACGGTCAGCCGCCACAGCGCCCGGTGCGCCTCCTGGTAGTTCGCATAGGTGTTGTCGCCGGGAATGCCGAGCAGCATCGGCGGCACGCCGAAGGCGAGCGCGATCTCGCGCGCCGCCGACGCCTTCGCCTCGGCGAAGTCCATGTCCTTCGGCGACAGCCCCATCGCCTTCCAGTCGAGCCCGCCATCGAGCACCAGCGGCCGGCCGGCGTTGCGCGCCCCGGCATAGCCGTCCTCGAGCTCGCGCTTCAGCCGCTCGAACTGCTCGTCGGTGAGGTTGCCGCCCTCGCCCGCCGCATAGACGAGCGCCCCCGACGGCCGCGCCGAATTGTCCAAGAGCGCCTTCGTCCAGGCGCCGGCGGCGTTGTGGACGTCGAGGCTCGTCTGCGCCGCCTCGATCGGCGCGAAGCCGTAGTGGTCGTCGAGCGGGTGGAACAGCGACAGGTGCAGGATCGGCCGAACCCCGCGCCCGCCTCCCGCCGTGCCGCCGGCAACGTCTCCGCCAGCCGCACCCCCCACCTCGCCACCGAAGCGCACCGTCCGCCCGGCCACCGAATACTCGTAGCCCTCCGCCCAGCCGTCGGCCCCCGGAACGACGCGCATCCGGTCGGGCCGGAGCGCATGGATCTCGCGCACCGCCCCCTCGACGGCGACGGCCTCCAGATAGGCGTTGCCGGCGACGAGCAGGTGGCCATAGGCCGCCTCCATCAGCGTCCGCCCCGAGGCCCGCGCGTTCGGCTGCGCCAAGAGCGCCGCGAGCGGATGCTCGCTCACCTCGCGCTCGCCCTCGTAGACGAGCCACGGCACCGAGGCCGCGGCCTCCGCGATCATCCGCACGCAGCGATAGACCACCGGATTGCGCCCGAACCCTTCCCGCGCCAGCGCCGCATAGTCCCGCGGCGTCCACACCGGCAGCCCCGGCGAGGACAGCGCCACCAGCGCCCCGGTGCGGGACGCCTTCGCATCGGGGGGTTGAGTGGAGACGATGCCTGCCGAACCAACTGCCCCGACCGCGCCCCCGACGGTCGCTCCGCCCCCGACCGCCCGCCCGAACCACCGCTTCAGCATCCGCGTTGCCCCTTCTTCAGCTGCGCACGAGTGCGGCGCGTCTCAGCCGCGAACGGAGCAACGAGCCCCCTTCTCCCAGCCCCGCTGGGAGAAGGTCCCGGCAGGGGGATGAGGGCGGCGCGCGGAGCGCGCCGAAGCCACGTGCACCCGCTATCGTCCAGACCCCCGCGCCGCCTGGCGGCGCGCCCTCATCCGCCCTTCGGGCACCTTCTCCCCGCCTTCGGCCGGGAGAAGGGGACATCGGCCGACGGTGCGCCCACCGCCCACTGCCAACCGCCGCGCCCCTACCCCACCCGCACCCGCGGCTCGCCGCGTCGCCCGAGCATCAGCGCCGTCACCGCCCACACCAGCGCATCGAGCCGGTCCGGCGAGCGCCCCGACGACAGCCCGTCCGGGCCGAAGTCGCAGAGTTCGTCCTCGAGCTCGGCGAAGGCGCCGACGTGGCGCACACGCCCCTGCTCGTAGAGGGCGGCCACCGGCTCGGCCCTGAGCCACTTGCCCCGCGTCGCCCTGACCGGCGACACCGGCACGTCGCGGGCAACTTGCGCGAACACCGCCGCCACCATCTCGCCGCCCTGGTTGACCTCGGCGACGAGCCGGTCCGCCCCGAGCCGGCGGTAGAGGGTGGCCGCCCGCCCCGCCCACTCGGCCGGCCTGAGGCCCGAGGCGGTGGCGTCGGCCAGCACGTAGGCGAGCCCGTCGACCCCCTTGCCGACCGCGACGATCCCGCAGGCGTCCGCCCCGGCGCCGCTGGACGCCGGCGGGTCCACCGCCACCACCGTCCGCGTGATCTCCGGCGGCCGCACCACGCGCCCCGCCTCGATCGCCTCGCGCCGCCACAGCGCGTCCGGCCGGTCGGCGATCAGCTCGGCCTCGAGCTCCTGCCGGCCGAGCCGCGTGCCGCCGTAGCGCTCCGTCAGCCCGGCCAGGAACCCGGGGCTGAGGAAATCGCGATTGAGCACCGTCGGCGCCTTCGTCACCAGCGTCCCGGCCTCGGCGATCAGTCGCCGGAGCAGCGGCGTCGCCCGCGGCGTCGTCGTCACCATCTGGCGCGGCCGCTCGCCGAGCCTCAGCGCAAACTGCAGCATGTCGTAGGTCGCCTCCGCTTGCCGCCACTTGCCGGCCTCATCCAGCCAGGCGTCCGTGAACTGCGGCCCGCGCAGCGCCTCGGGGTCTTCCGCCGAGAACGCCTGCGCCACCGCCCCGTTCGGCCATTCGAGCCGTTGCCGCGAGGGCTGCCAGGCCGGCCGCTCGCCGCGCGGATGCACTGCAAGCAGCCCCGACTCGCCCTCGATCATCACCTCGCGCACGGCGGCGAACGTCTCGCCGACGAGCGCGATGCGCCGGCTCGGCCGGCTCGCGAACGGCAGCCGGCCGGTGGCGATGCCGCGCACCCATTCCGCCCCGAGCCGCGTCTTGCCGGCGCCGCGGCCGCCGAGCACCAGCCAGGTCCGCCAGTCGTCGGAAAACCGCCACTGGTCGTCCCGCGCCCAGATCGCCCAGTCGGCGAGGAACTGCGCGCCGTACGGCGCCATCCTGGCAAGCACCTCGGGCCCCAGCCCCTGCTCGACGCAGCGCTGCAGCCCCAGTCGCAGTGCCCGCCCATTGTCTCCTTCTCCCGCGAGAGCGGGAGAAGGTGCCCGAAGGGCGGATGAGGGCGCGCGGTGCGCCAGCACCGCGCGGGATCGCTCACCGTCCGCCGCCACCGGCGCACTTCGTGCGCCGGCCCTCATCCGGCGCTGCGCGCCACCGTCTCCCGGCCCTGCCGGGAGAAAGGAGTTCGCGGCACTCTCCTCATCCTCCCTCGCCGCGCTCTCCGGCGAGGCTCTCGAGGCAGCGGGCGAGCTCGGCGCGATAGGCATCGAAGTCCGCCTCCCCGGTCCCGGCTCGCGCCCCGAGCCGCTGGTCGAGGTCGACCAGGGCGTCGAGGGTCTTGGCGAACGTGGCGAGCGAGCGCATCCGCTGCTCGAGCGCTCCGCCGAGCCCGTCCGCCCCCGCCGCCGCCAGCTGCGCCGCGAACAGCCCATAGAGCTGGTCCACCAACGCCGCCCGCCCCGACTGCGTCCGCGGATCGGGGGCGGAGGGGGCCGGGGCCAGGGCTGGGGCTGGGGCCGGCGCCGGCGAGGCGGCCGATATTGCGGCCCCGCTCTCCACCTCCGGATCGGTCCACCCACCCTCCCCCTGCGGGAGGGTCGGATCGCGCAGCGATCCGGGGAGGGCCGCCGCCGGCGCAGCCGGCGGCGGTGCGACGGCCGCGGCTTTCGCAAAGCGCCCCCCAGGCCCCCGCGGCAGCAACGGCACCGGTCGGGCTCCGGCGACGTCCGCCGGCGGCGGCGCCACGCCCGCGACCGATCGCGACGCCCCTCCGCCCCCCGGCGCCCCGATCCAGGCCTCCCGTTTCGCCCGCTCCCGCAACGCCGGCGCGCTCATCCCCGCGAGCCGCGCCACCGAAGCCTTCGCCAGCGCTCCGCCCTCATAGAGCGTCCGCACCGACACCCACGTCTCGCCGCTCGGCGCATGGATCAGCGGATCCGGCGGCACCGGGCGCCGCCCCCTCGATCCCGCCATGCCCCCCTCCCGCACCAACACATCCACTGGAGTCATTCCCGGCCTCGTGCCGGGAACCCATCCCTCTCCACGCGCACCACGCTGGTGTCTCCCCTGCAACCACCGCTGCATGGGTTCCCG
>CAMDHY010000005.1:0-83882 GCA_945898215.1 Pseudoxanthobacter soli DSM 19599
CGGCGGGTCCGGTGGAAGCTTGAGTGGCACACGCACGGTGCCGGTGCCGCTCGGGCGCTTTCGTCTCGCGTCGGAAGTTCAGCTCGCGTCGGCGAGGATTTCCTCGGCGTCGTCGACATCGCCCGCCCGTGTCGGCCGCGGCATGCGCGTCGGCCGCAGCAGGAAGGCGGGCACATGGTCGCCGAGACCCACCACTGGCCGGTCGTCGCGATCCTCGCCGCGACGGTGGTCACCGCGACGGTCATTGCGGCCGCCGAGGCTGTCGGGCCGGACCGGCTCCGGCCCGTCCCGACGCTCGTGACGCCCGGAAGACTCTTGGCGCCCGGACGATTCCTGCCGTCCGGCCTGCTCCGGCCGAGAGGTCGGTTCCGCCCGTGGCGCCGGCTCGGGTCGCGCCGTCTGTTCGGAGCGCTGGGCGGGCTCGGGGAGGGCTGCCTGCTCTGCCCGCGGCGCCCGCTCGGGCCGGGCGGAGCGCGAGCCCCGATCGGACCGCGCGCCGCGCTCGCTGCGCGACTCCGGGTCGGACGCGACGGCGCGCTGCCGCGGCGGCCGGCCGGAGGCGGTACGCTCGGGCGATGCGGGCTCCGTCGCGGCATCGGCCTCAACGGCGACCGGCTCGATCGCCTCCGCGGCCTTGGGCTTCGCCACCCGTCCACGGCCGCGACCGCGCGCCGGGCGCGGCGCCTCGGCGCCGTCCTCGGCGATGGCTGCCGGCTCGCGCGGCGCCGACCGGGCACCACGGCCGCGACGCTCCGCCGGGGCGGGGGCATCATCGCCGGAGGGTGCGCCGTCCGCCCATTCGATCTTGCGACCGATCAGCTTCTCGATGGCAGCGATTGCCTTGCTGTCGGCACCGGTGGCGATCGTCAGCGCCGTTCCGGTCCGCCCGGCGCGGCCGGTGCGGCCGATGCGGTGGACATAGTCCTCGGCGTGATGCGGCACGTCGAAGTTGTAGATGTGGCTGACGTCCGGGATGTCGAGGCCGCGAGCGGCGACGTCACTCGCCACAAGGAAGGTCAGGCTGCCCTTGCGGAAGCTCTCGAGCGTCGTGGTGCGGGCCCGCTGGTCCATGTCGCCGTGCAGCGAGCCGACCGAGAAGCCGTGCTGCTGCAGCGAGCGGAACAGGGTCGCAACGTCGCGCTTGCGGTTGCAGAAGATGATCGCGTTCTTCAGGCCCTCGGCCGATTCCATCAGCCGGCGCAGCGTGTCGCGCTTCTCCTGCGGAGCGTTGCCGGTGGCGACCAGGCGCTGGGAGATGTTGTCGACCGTGCTCGCCGGCCGCGACACCTCGACCCGGATCGGATCCTTGAGGAAGCTCGCGACAAGGCGCTGGATCTCCGGCGGCATCGTCGCCGAGAAGAACAGGGTCTGGCGGGTGGTCGGGATCAGCTTGCAGATGCGCTCGATGTCCGGGATGAAGCCCATGTCGAGCATACGGTCAGCCTCGTCGATGACGAGGATTTCGACGCCCTGCATCAGGAGCTTGCCGCGCTCGGAGTGGTCGAGCAGGCGGCCGGGCGTCGCGATCAGCACGTCGACGCCGCGCGACAGCTTGCGGTCCTGGTCCTCGAAGGAGACGCCGCCGATGAGCAGCGCCACCGAGAGCTTGTTGTTCACCCCGTACTTGACGAAGTTCTCCTCGACCTGGGCGGCGAGCTCGCGCGTCGGCTCAAGGATGAGCGTCCGCGGCATGCGCGCCCGCGCGCGACCCTGTTCGAGCCGCGTCAGCATCGGCAGCACGAAGGAGGCCGTCTTGCCGGTGCCCGTCTGTGCGATGCCCAGCACGTCCTTGCCCGCCAACACGTGCGGGATAGCGCCCGCCTGGATGGGAGTGGGCTCACGATAGCCGGCGGCCTCAACCGCCGCGAGAACTTTCTCGCTCAGTCCGAGAGATTCGAAGCTCATGTAACCGTTAGTTTAGGCGGCGTGCGATCGCGACGATCTGCCGGACCGAATACGCCTGACGGCCGCCGCGAGGCGTCCGTTCACCAGATTGGAAAATAAGTGCAACCGGTGCGAAGTCAATGTCTTTCGGGTGACAGTGAGCGGAAATGACGTTCCATCGGCCGCTTTTGCCTGCACCGCCGCCGGGTGCGACGCCCTGTGCGACCCGATTGCGGCAGTTGTCCCCGGGCCACGCCAGATCGGCCAAGACCGGCAGATCCGCCAGCCGTCCAGCCGATTCCTGAGCCGGGGGAAGCCGATAGCGACCGGCGACCGCCACGCGCCGGGCCCGGACGCCGACCGGGACCGGCGGGAAACAAACCTTCCAACAAACTTGTCGCAACCGGTCAATATTGGCTTATTCCATTTTCGGTGGATGTGCATACTTTGCCGGTTCAGATGGCGTCCGTTTTTCGGGCGGCGGGACGGGAGTGGATTGCGTGCGTCTGTCGACCGGATGGCTGGTGGTCTTGGCTGCGGGGCTGATTGCCGGGGGGGGCGCGGCGCAGCAGAGCACGGCGACCTCGACGCGAACCGACACCCTCAGCATCGGAACCGGCACCGTCTCCGGGGTCTACCTTCCCGCGGGCGGTGCCATCTGCACGATTGTGAACCGCTCCCGCAAGTCCACCGGCGTTCATTGCATGGTGGCGCCGACCGAGGGGTCCGTCGCCAACCTCGAGGCGCTGCGCGACGGCCACGTCGACTTCGCCATCGCCCAGTCGGACATCGTCGCCGACGCCGCGCTCGGCCGCGACCGCTTCGCCTCTGTCGGCCCGAGCACAGGGCTGCGGGCGGTGTTTGCACTTCACTCCGAGACGCTGAGCGTGGTCGTGAGCGAGGACAGCGACATCGACGACTTCGACGGCCTGAAGGGCAAGCGTGTCGCCGTCGGCCCGCCGGGGTCGGGCCAGCGCGTCCTCCTCGACCTTTTGCTCGCCGCCCGCGGCTGGACGCTGCAGGACTTCGCTGCTGTCGTCGAAGTGGCGCCCACCGAGGAGGCGGACGCCCTGTGCGACGGCAAGGTCGATGCCGCGATCTACATGGCCGGCAACCCGACCGGGCTCCTGCAGGAGGCGACGACGAGCTGCGACACCGACATCGTGCCGATCCCGGCCGACCTGGTGGCGAAGGTCGTGAGCGCCAATCCGGCCCTGCGCCCGGCCGTCGTCCCCGGCGGCCTCTACCGCGACACGCCCGAGGACGTGCCGACCATCGGCACCGTGGCGCTCCTCGTTACCTCGACGGAGGAAACGGCCGACCACGTCTATCTGCTGGTGCGTGCGGTTTTCGAGAACCTCGGCGTCGTCAATTCCCTGCACCCTGCCCTGTTCGACCTGAAGCCCAAGGACATGGTGCAGCAGCCCTTTCCCGTGCCCCTGCACGCGGGAGCGCTGCGCTACTACCGTGAGCGCGGCTGGCGCTAGCCTGTCGCACCTGAAGACCCGGGGGGTCACGGCTTCGCTGTGGATGCACCGCCTCGGCTCGGCCGCGCGAGGCCCCACCCGCCGGCGAGGGCGAGGGCCTGTAGCAGTGCGGCCGAGAGGAGCAGCGCACGGAACGCATCGGCGCGCTCCCATCCGAGCGCCATCAGTTCGTCGATCAGGACACCGGTCAGCCACTGCTGCAGGAAGGCATAGGCGAAGACCAGGAAGTTGATGGCGGCGTTGGCGCGGCCGGCGAGGTGGCTTGGAAACGCCTGCGTGATCGCCGCGTAGGACAGCGTTCCGGTGGTCGCGAGGAAGCTGAACGCCGGCCACAGCCATACCGCAGGGCCGACCGGCAGCACGGCGATGAGGGCGACCAGCACGGTGAACGCCGCCATGCCTGCGGCCGCGACGGACGCGATCGGCACGCCGCGGCGGCCGACGCTGTCGGCGATCTTGCCCGAGGCGAGATAGCCCGCGACCATCGCCACCGCCATCGTCGACAGCCAGGCGGCGGCGAGCGACGGCGCGTGGCCGGCGACGTCGCGCAGCCAGGGCCCGACCCACAGCGTGCCGAAGCCGAGAAACGTGCCCTGGCAGGCGATCGAGCCGAGCGACAGCCGCCAGAAGCGCCGGCTCGTGAAGATCGCCCGGTAGCCGCCGTCGGCGGCTGCAGCCGCCCCGGACGGCGCCGTCTCGTAGTCGCGCGGCACGGCAAACCAGATCAGCATGGCCGAGGCCAGCGTCAGCACCGCCAGCGCCGCGAACAGCGCCCGCCAGCCGAAGGCGTCGAGGATCAGCTCCGACGGTGCACCGGCGGCAAAGGCGCCGAGCCCACCGGAGGCGAGGTGCAGGCCGTTGACGAGCGCCAGCCGCTCGCGCGGCACCCACAGGCTGTAGGCCTTGAACGGCGCCATCAGGCAGGCGGAGACGCCGAGCCCGATCAGGGCGCGGCCGATGGCCAGTTGCACGAAGCCGTCGGCGACGACGAACAGCGCCGTGCCGGCCGCAGCGACGACCAGCAACCCCGCCTCGATGCGTCGCGGGCCGAAACGGTCGAGGGCGGTGCCGAGCGGCAGTTGCACGGCGCCAAAGGCGAGGAAGTAGAGCGCTGTCAGAAGTCCGAGTTCGGCGGCGGCGAGGTCGAAGCTCTCGGCCAGCGGCCGGGCCGCCACGGCGTTGACGAGGCGGAAGGCGAGGCTGAGGAAATAGCCGAGCGCAAACGGCAGGAAGATGCGCAGGATCAGCCGGGCCACGACGTCAGCTCCGGCGCGCCAGTGCCGACCGCAGGCGGTCGATCGGCGCGGTCGCCGTCACCAGCCCGCCGATGACGAGCACCGAGCCCGCGAGCACCGCCACGCCGGGATCCTCGCCGAGGAAGACCACCGCCATCGCCACCCCGGAAACCGGCATCAGGTACATCATCATGCCCGTCACGGCGGGCCCGGCGAGGCGGACGCTCGCCTGGTAGCCGAGAAAGGCCGCGACCGAGGCGAGGGCGACCAGCCCGCCGATCGACAGCCACTGGGTGCCGCTCGCCGGAAAGGTGCCCGTCGACATCGTCTCCAGCACCATCAGCGGGGCGAGAAGAGCGGCACCGGCTGTGGCGACGGTGACGAACAGGGCCAGCGCGGGCAGGCCGGCGAGCCGGGGCCGCCGCAGGATCACCGTGTAGACGGCCCAGGAGACGGCGCAGCCGAGGGTCAGCAGGTCGCCGAGGCGGAAGTCGAGACCAGTCAGCCTGTCGAGGGAGCCGCGTGAGACGAGCACGACGACCCCGACGAGCGCCAGCACGATGCCGGCTGCCTCACGGCGGCGGATCGGCCGGCCGCGCAGCACCCGCTCGAGCACCAGGATGGCGAGCGGCGAGGTGGTATAGATGAGGGTGGCGTTGGTCGCCGTCGTCGTCTGCAGCGCCGTGTAGAGGCCGCCGCCGCAGATCAGCATGCCGAGGGCGCCGAGGCCGACCAGCCACGACCACTCGGCCGCGAGCGTCGCCGAATGGCGGCGCAGGGCGGGGGCGGCGAGCGGCAGCAGCACCGCGGCGGCGAGCGCCCAGCGCAGGAACGCCAGCGTCCACGGCCCGGTGCTCTCGACGGCGGCGCGCCCGATCACCGGGTTCGTCGAGAACAGCACCGGCGTCAGGATCAGGATGGCGACGGCGGCGGCGCCGCCCGAACTCGGGGACAGGGACACGACGGACCGATCGGCTGGGCGCGGCGCGGGCGCGCCGTCCGCCGCCCCGGTGGTGTCGGACGGCGCGTGTCGGGTTACCGCGCCCGCAGCCGGCAGGCAAGCGTCGCCGGTGGCGGGGACGGTCGACGCCGGCGGCCCGCTTGTGCGGTCGACACCGGACGCTGTTCCATGCCCTGATGATCACGGATCACGATCGACAAGCCTGGGGGACGAGCTTGCATACGGCGGACCGACCGGCTGCGGCCACCATCTCGGACGGCGCCTTCTATCTCGTCGCCGGCGTGTGCGGGCTGGCGGTGGGCGTGGTGGGGGCGGCCTTCCACCTCAGCGTCGACTTCCTGCTCGGCTGGCCGGCGTGGCTGGTGGCGCGGCTCGGCGACGGGCCGCTCGCAATCCTCTGCGGCGCCGTCATCGCCGCGCTCGCCGTGCTCGCCGCCTTCGCGCTGACGCGCCGCTTCGCGCCGGAGGCCGCCGGCAGCGGCGTGCAGGAGATCGAGGGCGCCATGGAGGGCCTGCGCGAGGTGCGCTGGTGGCGCGTTCTGCCGGTGAAGTTCGTCGGCGGCGTGCTGGCGCTGTCGTCGGGGCTGGTTGCCGGCCGCGAGGGGCCGACCATCCACATGGGCGCCTCGATCATGCAGGCGGCGTCCGACTGGCTGAAGCTCGGGCGCACCGACGTGCGCGGGATGCTCGCCGCGGGGGCCGCCGCCGGCCTCGCCGCCGCCTTCAACGCGCCGCTCGCGGCGATCCTGTTCGTCATCGAGGAGACGCGGAAGCAGTTCCCCTACACCTTCCGCTCCTACACCGCCGTCATCATCGCCTCGGCGGCGAGCGCGCTCGCGACTGAGCTCGTCGGCGGCACCGCGCCAGACCTGCAGATTTCGACCGACGCGATGCCGCTCGCCCTGCTGCCGGCGTTCGCGGCGCTCGGCGTGCTGCTGGGCGCTCTCGGCGTCGTCTTCAATCGCTGCCTGGTCTTCTCGCTCGACTGGACGCAGGCGACGTTCCGCCGGGCGCCCTACGTGCCGGCGCTCGTCGTCGGCGCCGCCGTCGGCGCGCTGGCGATCGTACTGCCGGACGCCGTCGGCGGCGGCGAGACGCTGATCCTGCGCATGGTCGGCGAGAACCTGCCGGTGACGGTGCTGCTGGTGATCGCGGCGCTGCGCTTCGCCGGGACAATGGCGAGCTACTCGACGGGGGTGCCGGGCGGCATCTTCGCGCCGATCCTGGCGCTCGCCACCGCCATTGGTCTCGCTGTCGGAACGCTGCTGGAGGCCGGATTCGTTGTGCCGGGCACGACGGCGGCGGCCTTCGCCATTGCCGCGATGGGCGGGCTGTTCTCCTCGACCATCCGCGCGCCGCTCGTCGGCGTCGTGCTGGTCGCCGAACTCACCGGCGCCTACGAGCTCATCCTGCCGGTGATCGTCACCTGCGCCACCTCGAACCTGGTGGCGGAGCGCCTGCGCGGCCGGCCGATCTACGAGGTGCTGCTGGAGCGGACGCTCCGGCTCGCCGGGCGGACGCCGAACGTCCACTCCGACCCGATGTCGTCGCCGGTGGGCGTCGACGATCCGCCGGCGTCGGGGCGGGGCTGAGGGCGAACCCTCGGCGCGGACCCTCGGCCGGCTCCCTCAGCCCTTCGGTGCGCGCGGGATGACGAAGCGGTCCATCGCCTGGGCCCAGCCGTCGCCGTCGTTCGAGCCGGTGACGAGGTCGGCGCGGGCCTTCACCTCCGGCCGGCTGTTGCCCATGGCGATCCTGAGCGCGCCGACGTCGAACATCGGCAGGTCGTTCGGCATGTCGCCGATCACCGCCACCTCGTCGAGCGGCACGCCGAAATAGTGGGCGAAGCCGCGCACGGCGTGGCCCTTGTCGGCAGTCGGGTGGGAGATGTCGACGTAGTATTCCTGCGAGCGCACCACCGAGGCCGTGTCACCGAGGAGGGCGCGCAGTTCCACCTCGACGCGGTCGAGCATGGCGTGGTCGCTGGAGGCGGCGACGATCTTGCCAACGCGGGCGAGCTCGTCGCCGAAGGCAGGAACGATGGTCGGCTCGAACTGCACGGTGTGGCGCTCGAGCGGCACGTACTCGCCATTCGGGTCGGTGATGATCCATTCGCCGTCGGCGAACACCCAGATCTCGGCGCCGTTCTCGGCGAGTACCCGCACCGTCGTCTGAGCCGCCGCGAGCGGCAGCACGTGCGCCTCGATCGGCGAAAGGTCGGAGTGGACCAGCGAGCCGCCGTTGAAGCCGCCAAAGACGTCGAGGCCGAGCTGATCGGCCAGCGGCTTGACGCCGCGCGGCGGCCGGCTCGAGACGATGCCGAGGGCGACGCCGGCGTCCCGCAGCCGGTGAGCCGCCGCGATCGTCTCGGGCCTCAGCGCCTTGGTCGGGTCGACGAGGGTGCCGTCGACGTCGGAGACGACGAGCGAGATGCGTGCTGGCAGTTCGGCGTTGCCGTTCGCGGCCTCGGTCACCGGAGCGGTGCTCCCGACAGGGGCAGCCACGAGTAGCCGTCGCGGCCGATCAGGGCGTGGGCGGCCTGCGGGCCGCTGCCGCCGGCGGCATAGGGGTAGAGGTCGCCGATGCGCGAACGCCAGGCGTCGAGCAACGGCTGCACAGCCGCCCAGCCGGCCTCGATGTTGTCGGCGCGCTGGAACAGCGTCGCATCGCCGACGAGGCAGTCGTAGATCAGCGTCTCGTAGCCGGTGGAGGGCTGCGCCTGGAAATAGTCCTTGTAGCGGAAGTCCATGTCGACCTCCGACAGCCGCACGGTGCGCCCCGGCACCTTGGCGGCGAAGCGCAGCGAGATGCCCTCGTCGGGCTGGACGTGGATGACCAGCATGTTCGGAGTGAGCCCGCCGGCCGGCGTGTTGCCGAACAGGACGCCCGGCGCGCGCTTGAACTGGATGGCGATCTCGGTGCGCCGCGTCGTCAACGCCTTGCCGGTGCGGATGTAGAAGGGCACGCCCGACCAGCGCCAGTTGTCGACCATGCACTTCATGGCGACGTAGGTCTCGGTCAGGCTGTGCGCATTGACGTCCGGCTCGGCGCGGTAGTCGGCGACCGGGTGGCCCAGAACCGAGCCGGCGGTGTACTGGCCGCGCACCGCCCAGTTCGCCGCCTCGCCGGGCGACTGGATGCGCACCGCCTCGATCGCTTTCGCCTTCTCGGTACGGATGGCGTCGGCGTCGAAGGAGTTCGGCGGCTCCATCGCGGTCGTCGCGAGGAGCTGGAACATGTGGTTCGGCACCATGTCGCGCAACGCACCGGTGGCGTCGTAGAACTTGCCGCGCGTCTCGACGCCCACTGTCTCCGCCGCGGTGATCTGCACGTGCTCGATGTACTCGCGCCGCCAGATCGGCTCGAAGATACCGTTGGCGAAGCGCAGGCTCATGATGTTCTGCACCGTCTCCTTGCCGAGGAAATGGTCGATGCGGAACAGCTGGTGCTCGCCGGCGGCGCCGAGCAGGTGCGCATTCAGCGCCTTCGCCGAGGCGAGGTCGTTGCCGAACGGCTTCTCGATGACGATGCGGCGGAAGGACTTCTCGCCCTCCTGCAGCAGACCGGAGGCCGCGAGCTGCTCCGGGATCGAGCCGAAGAAGCGCGGTGCCACGGCGAGGTAGAACACCGCGTTGGTCGAGCCGTCGGCGCGCGGCACGATGCGCGCCTTCAGCGTCTCGTAAGTGGCCGGGTCGTCGAAGTCGCCGGCGACGTAGCCGATGCGGCCGATCAGCCAGGACCACACCTCCTCGTCGATCGAGGCGGTGCCGTCGGTGCTGTGCGCGATCAGCGCGCGCACCGAGTCCGTCAGGAACGCCCGGTAGTCGTCCTCGGAGCGGGCGATGTGGTCGACGCCGATGATCTGGAACTCGGGATCGAGCACCCCCTCGAAGGCGAGGTTGTAGATCGCCGGCATCAACAGGCGCTTCGTCAGGTCGCCCGAGGCGCCGAAGATGAACATCGTCGCCGGCGGGGCCGGCGCGGCGTCGGAGGGCATCCTCGCATGCCCGAGCGTCACCTGATCGTTCATCGGATCAGCCGCCCGTCGGCCGCTCGATGTGGCCGCCGAACTTGAAGCGCATCGCCGACAAGAGCTTCTCGCCGAAGGAGTGTTCCTGGCGCGAACGGAAGCGCGCGTAGAGCGAAGCCGTCAGCACTTCCGCCGACACCGCCTCCTCGACCGCCGCCATCACCGTCCAGCGGCCCTCGCCGGAATCGGCGACCGAGCCGGTGTAGTCCGACAGGGTCGGGTTCTCGACCAGCGCCATCGCCGACAGGTCGAGCAGCCAGGAGGAGATGACGCTGCCGCGCCGCCACACTTCCGAGATGTCCGTGAGGTCGAGCGAATAGCGCTCGTTCTCCGGAAGCTCCGCCGAGTCCTTGTTGCGCAGGATGTCGAAGCCCTCGGCATAGGCCTGCATCAGGCCGTACTCGATGCCGTTGTGGACCATCTTGACGAAGTGGCCGGCGCCGGGCGGCCCGGCGTGAATGTAGCCGCGCTCGGCGCGGCTATCGAGGCCGTCGCGGCCGGGGGTGCGCGGGATGTCTCCGAGGCCGGGGGCGAGGCAGTCGAAGATCGGGTCGAGACGGTCGACGGCTTCCTTGTCACCGCCGATCATCATGCAGTAGCCGCGATCCAGGCCCCAGACGCCGCCGGACGTGCCGACGTCGACATAGTGCAGGCCCTGCTCGCGCAGCCCCTCGGCGCGGCGGATGTCGTCCTTGTAGAAGCTGTTGCCGCCGTCGATGATGGTGTCGCCCGACGCCATCAGCTTGGCGAAGGCGGCGACCGTCTCTTCGGTCGGCGCGCCGGCCGGCAGCATCACCCAGACGGCGCGCGGCGCGTCGAGCTTCGACACCATGTCCTCGAGGCCGGACGCCCCGACGCAGCCCTCGCCGGCGAGCTCCTTAACCGCCGCGTCGTTGCGGTCCCACACGACGCAGGTGTGACCGGCGCGGGTCAGGCGGCGGGCGATGTTGCCGCCCATGCGGCCGAGGCCGACGATACCAAGCTGCATTCTCGTCTCTCCCGGAAGGGTTGGCAGCGGCCGGTGCACTCCGGCCGCCGGATCTTGGTGGGGCAGGGGCCTCGCGAGGCCTCAGCCTAGGGCGCGCTCGACGGCCGTGGCGACGCGGGCGAGGCCTGCCGCCACGTCGCTGCCGAGATGGACACGCAACGCCCGGCGGCCGCGCTCGGCCAGAACGTCGAAGTCACCGCGCGCCTGCGCCTGCTTGACGATGCTGAAGCCGTATGTGTGGCCCGGCACCGCCAGGTCCTTCGCATCGTCGGCGGTGATCTGCAGGAACACGCCGGAGTTCGGTCCGCCCTTGTAGGCCTGGCCGGTCGAGTGCAGGAAGCGCGGACCGAAGCCGACGCAGGTCGCCACCTTGCGTGCGTCGCGGATGACGGTGCGCAGCTTCGTCAGCACCTCGGTGTGGGCGGCGTTGCGCTCGATGTAGGCGAGCAGCGCCGCATAGTCGCCGGCACCGAGGCGGGCGAGGTGGGCGGCGACATAGGCGTCGAGGGTCTTAGCCGAGGCCGCCGCCTCGATCTCGCCGGCGTTGCGCTTGTCGGCGAAGAGCTTGATGCCCTCGGCCTCGAAGAACGGCGCCTCCGGGGGCAGGGTGCCGGTTTTCTCGTAGGCGTCGGTGAGCTTCTTCGTCTCGATCTTGCTCGCCTCGACGTCCGGCTGGTTGAAGGCGTCGATGCCGATGATCGCGCCGGCGACAGCGGTGGCGATCTCCCAGCGGAAGAACTCCTGGCCGATCTGGTAGGGCTCGCTCACGGTGATACGCACCACCGGCTGGCCGGCGTCTTCAAGCGCCTTGATGGCTGCGTCCTGGGCGGCGTCGACGCCGCCTACGAGGCTGAGATAGGCGAAGATGCGGTCCTTGCCGTAGACGGCGGGCGCGCCGAGCGGCTCGCTGTCGACCGGCACGATGCCCTTGCCGACCTTGCCGGTCGATTCCGCCAGAAGCTGCTCCATCCAGGCGCCGACGTCGGCGATGCCGGGGGAGGCGACGATCGTCACCTTGTCGCGGCCGTTGACCGCGCCGACGCCGAGAATGGCACCGAGCGTGGCGCCGGGATTGTCGGCCGGCGGCACGGAGGCGGCGCAGGCGCGCACCATGATGTCGGTGGCGTCGAGGAAGCGCTCGAGGTCGAGCCCCATCACCGCCGCCGGCACCATTCCGAAGTTCGACAGCACCGAATAGCGGCCGCCGACGCCGGCATCGCCGTAGAAGATGTGCCGGAACTTGTCGCCCTCGGCGACCTTCTGCATGTGCGAGCCGGGGTCGGTGACAGCGACGAAGTGCGCGCCGGCCTTCTCCGCGCCGACCGCCTTCACGGTGAGGTCGAAGAAGTACTCCTTGAGGATGTTCGGTTCGAGCGTGCCACCAGATTTCGAGGAGACGATGAACAGCGTCTTCGCCGGGTCGATCTTCGCCTGGAAGGTGGCGATCTGCGCCGGGTCGGTCGAATCGAGCACCAGGAGCTCGGGGAAGCCGGCCTGCTTGCCAAAAGTCTTGGCCAGCACCTCCGGGCCGAGGCTGGAGCCGCCCATGCCGAGCAGCAGGGCGTGGGTGAAGCCCGCCGCCTCCACGTCCTTCTGGAAGGCGACGAGGGCGGGCAGCTCCTTCTTGTCGGCACCGGTGATGCCGAGCCAGGCGAGCCACTTGTTTTCGTCGGCACCGGTCCACAGCGAGGCGTCGCGCGCCCACAGCCGCCGGACCGCGCCGCCCTTGCGGGCGATGTCGAGCTCGGCCTTGACGAGCGGCGCCATGTCCGCGGGCAGGGAGTGGGTGGAGCCGTCGAGGCGCGGGCCCAGGAACTCGACACGGCGCTTCGCGACCGTCGACAGCAGGCTGTCGAAGGCATCGGCGAATAGCGTCACGCCATCGCGCAGCAGTTCCTGCGTGATCGCATCAAGATCAACGCCGAAGCGCTTGAGATCATCCAGTACCTTGCGCGCAGCATCGACGTCGACGGTCAGCGCCTCGGCTGCCTTTCCATGGTCGCGGAAGGCGTCCATCGTGGCCGGCGGCATGGTGTTGACGGTCTCGCGGCCGATCAGGTCCTCGACGTAGAGGGTGTCGGGATAGGCCGGGTTCTTGGTGCCGGTGCTCGCCCAAAGCAGGCGCTGCGGGCGGGCGCCGTCGGCGGCGAGCGCCTTGAAGCGGTTGCCCTCGCTCAGCTTGATGAAGTGCTGGTAGGCGAGCTTGGCATTGGCGATCGCCACCTTGCCCTTGAGCCCGGCGAGCGCTTCGGCGTTTTCGTCCTTCGCCGCGATCTTCGCGTCGATGGCGTGGTCGACGGCGCTATCGATGCGGCTGATGAAGAAGCTCGCGACGCTCGCCACCCGCGAGACGTCGCCACCCTTCGCCTTGAACGCCTCGAGCCCGTCGAGATAGGCGTCGGCGACGGCGGCGTAGGCCTCCTGCGAGAACAGCAGCGTCACGTTGATGTTGATGCCGTCGCCGATCAGCGTGCGGATGGCGGGGACGCCGGCGGCGGTGCCCGGCACCTTCACCATCAGGTTCGGCTTGTCGACCGCCTTCCAGAGGCGGCGGGCCTCGGCGATCGTCTCGTCGGTGGCATCGGAGAGGTACGGGGAGACCTCGAGGCTGATGTAGCCGTCGACGCCGTCGGTGGCGTCGTAGACCGGCCGCAGCACGTCGGCAGCCGCCTTGATGTCGGCGATGGCGAGCGCATCGAAGATGCCGAAAGCGTCGACGTCGCCCTTGCCCTCCATCTCGGCGAAGGCGCTGTCGTAGTCCTTGCTGCCGCCGATCGCCTTCTCGAAGATCGACGGGTTCGAGGTGACGCCCTTCAGGCCGTCCTCATCGACCATCTTCTTCAGCGCACCGCTCTCGATGTGGCTGCGGCGGACGAAGTCCAGCCACGGCGACTGGCCGTAGTCGGCGAGCTCAACCAGCGGGTTCTTGCCGGCCTTGGGGGTGGAGGACTGTTCGCTCAAGGAATTCGCTCCCGTTCGATCTATCTGCCGGCGACTTAGCGGCCGGCCTGGGCGCGCGCGGCTGCGAGCACACGCTCCGGCGTGAATCCGAACTCGGTCAACAGCGCCTTCAAGGGCGCCGAGGCGCCGAAGGTGTGCATGCCGATCTTGGCACCCGACAGGCCGACATAGCGGTCCCACCCGAGGGTGGAGGCCTGCTCGACCGAAACGCGGGCGGTGATGTGCGGCGGCAGGACCTCGTGGCGATAGGCCTCGTCCTGCTTCTCGAAGAGCTCCCACGACGGCATCGAGACGACGCGCGAGCGGATGCCCTCGGCCTTCAGCGCCTCGTGGGCGCCGACGCAGAGCTGCACCTCGCTGCCGGTCGCCATCAGGATCACCTCCGGCTCGCCGCCCTCGCTGTCGGCGAGGATGTAGGCGCCGCGGGCGACGCCGGCGGCGGGAGCGTACTTGGTGCGGTCGACCGTCGGCAGCGCCTGGCGCGACAGCACGATGCAGGCCGGCTCGTGGCGCAGCGACAGCATGGTGCGCCAGGTCTCCGCGACCTCGTTGGCGTCGGCCGGGCGGAACACGAGCAGGCCCGGGATCGAGCGCAGACCGATCAGCTGCTCCACCGGCTGGTGAGTCGGGCCGTCCTCGCCGACGCCGATCGAATCGTGGGTGAACACGTAGATGACCGGCAGCTCCATCAGCGCCGAGAGGCGGATCGCCGGCTTCATGTAGTCGGAGAAGATCAGGAAGCCGGAGCCGAACGAGCGCAGCTTCGACAGCGACATGCCGTTGCAGATCGCCCCCATGGCGTGCTCGCGGATGCCGAAGTGGAAGTTGCGGCCGCCATAGGAGCCGGCCTCGAAGTCGCCGGCGCCCTCGAAGGTGAAGCGCGTCTTCGTCGAGGGGGCGAGGTCGGCGGCGCCGCCGACGAGCCACGGCAGATGCGGGGCGATGGCGTTCTGCACCTTCGCCGAGGCGTCTCGCCCGGCCATGCCCTTCTCGTCGGCCGGGAAGGCCGGGATGGCGCTGTCCCAGCCCGCCGGCAGCTTGCGCGCCTGCATCTCTTCGATCTCGGCGGCGAGCTCGGAATGGGCCGCCTTGTAGCGGGCGAACATCTCTTCCCAGGCGACGCGATGGTCGTGACCGCGCTTGCCCATCATTTCGGCGAAGCGCTCATAGACGCCGTCCGGCACCAGGAATTTCGCATCTTCCGGCCAGCCGTAGCTCTTCTTGGCGAGACGGATCTCCTCCTCGCCGAGGGGCTCGCCGTGGGCTGCGCTGGTGTCCTGCTTGTTCGGCGCGCCGTAGCCGATGTGGCTCTCGACGATGATCATCGTCGGCCGGTCGTCCACATGCTGGGCGCTGTCGAAGGCGGCAGCCAGGCGTGGGCAATCGTTGGCGTCGCCGACGCGCAGCACGTTCCAGCCATAGGCGAGGAAGCGGGCGGCGACGTCCTCGCTGAAGGCGAGGGAGGTGTGGCCCTCGATGGTGATACGGTTGGAATCATAGATCCACACGAGGTTCGACAGCTTCAGGTGGCCGGCGAGGGAGGCCGCCTCGCTGGAGATGCCCTCCATCATGCAGCCGTCGCCGCCAAGCGCGTAGACGCGGTAGTCGAACAGCTTGAAGTCCGGCTTGTTGTAGCGCTCGGCGAGCCAGCGCTCGGCGATCGCCATGCCGACGCTTGTGGCAACGCCCTGGCCGAGCGGACCGGTGGTGGTCTCGACGCCGGAGGTGAGGTGGTATTCCGGGTGGCCCGGGCACTTCGAGCCAAGCTGGCGGAAGTGCTTCAGGTCGTCGAGCGTCACCGACGGCTCGCCGAGGCGCTCGTACTGGCTGTTGACCGACTTCACACCGGCGAGGTGCAAGAGCGCGTAGAGCAGCGTCGAGGCGTGGCCGGCCGACAGCACGAAGCGGTCGCGGTTCGGCCAGATCGGGTCGGCCGGGTCGAAGCGCAGGAACTGCTGCCATAGCGTGTAGGCGACGGGGGCCATCGCCATCGGCGTGCCGGGGTGGCCGGAGTTCGCCTGCTGCACCGCGTCCATGGCGAGGGTGCGGATGGTGTTGATCGCCAGGCTGTCGATGTCGGAAACGGTCTGCGCGGAGCCCGTGCCCCGCAGGTGCCCGGACGCCGCCTCGGCGTCCCCCGGTGTCCGTTCCGTCGAACTCATGGGTCATCCTCACTACGGGTTGGGCGGCCGGCCTCGGGCCGCAACGGCACCGGGACCAGAGAAGAGATGTCTCGTGACGGCCCGATGAACTGTCGGCCGGCGAGAGATCGGTTGCCGGATGCAGGGGCGCCGATTCGGAAGGCTCGCGGCGGATCGGCCCGTCCGAAGGGCGGGCCGACGTAACGAACCACCCCCTCGCACCGAAATGAACTAGGTCCAGCACCCTCCGGTCGCACAATGGACGCGAGACCATACAGCGGACCCGCCCCGTCGTCACCAAGCGGAGACATGAATTTGCGTTCAGATCGATCCAACCCTCTGACGATCAACGGCGAAGCGGGTGCTGCACGGCGGCGCCGCGCGCGCTAGTGTGTTGCGCGATGAACGGGTGCCGCGGATGCGGAGATGCCCGGCACGGGAGAGAAACCACGTGGACGGCACAGTGATCACGCCCCCGGGCGCCCCCGGGCTCTCGCCCCGCTGGACCTCGAGCGCCAAGAGCGGCGTCGGCACGGCGATGACGGCGGCAAGCCGGATCTGGTTCACCATCAGCCACGGCATCCTCAACGAGATCTACTACCCGCGCCTCGACATGGCGTGCACCCGCGACCTCGGCTTCCTCGTCACCGGCCCCGACGGCTACTTCTCCGAAGAGAAGCGCGACGCGGACCACGAGGTGGCGTTGTTGGAGGAGGGCACCCCCGCCTTCCGGCTGACCAACACCGCCCGTGACGGCCGCTACCGCATCACCAAGGTGATCCTCACCGACCCGCACCGCGAGACGCTGCTGCAGGAGGTGGTGTTCGAGGCACTGGTCGGCACGCTTTCGGACTACCGGCTCTACCTCCTGGCCTCGCCCCACCTCGTCAACGCCGGCGCCCACAACACCGGCTGGGTCGGGGACTACAAGGGCACGCCTATGCTGTTCGCCTCGGGGCGGCGCGGCGCCTCGCTCGCGATCGCCTCGTCGGTGCCGTGGCCGTCGCGCTCGGCCGGCTTCGTCGGCATCTCCGACGGGTGGCAGTGCCTGACGCAGCACGGCGTGCTCGAGAAGCGCTACCAGCGGGCGGAGCACGGCAACGTCGCGATCACCGGCGAGATCGACCTCATGGCCGCCAGCGGCCATGCGACGATCGCGCTCGGCTTCGGCGTCCGCGCCGAAGAGGCGGGCTATCGCGCCCTCTCCAGCCTGCAGGACGGCTTCGAGGTGGCGCGGCGCGACTATGTCGCCGGCTGGCGCGAGTGGCAGCGCAACCTGATGCCGCTCGATCGACCGTCCGACCGCAAGAACATGGACCAGTACCGCGTGAGCGCCGCCGTGCTCGCCGTGCACCGCTCGCCCGCCTTCCCGGGCGCGACCATCGCCAGCCTGTCGATCCCCTGGGGCTTCAACAAGGGCGACGAGGACCTCGGCGGCTACCATCTCGTCTGGCCGCGCGACCTCGTCGAGACGGCGGGCGGCTTTCTCGCCGCCGGCGCCATCGACGACACCAAAGCGATCCTCGGCTACCTGATGGCGATCCAGGAGGCCGACGGCCACTGGTCGCAGAACGTCTGGCTCGACGGCATGCCCTACTGGGAGGGCGTGCAAATGGACGAGTGCGCCTTCCCGATCCTGCTCGCCGACATGCTGTGCCGCGGCGGCCACCTGTCGAAGGACGACCTCGCCCGCTTCGTGCCGATGGTCGAGCGCGCCGCCGCCTACATCGTCCAGAACGGCCCGGTGACGGGCCAGGACCGCTGGGAGGAGGACGCCGGCTACTCCCCCTTCACCCTCGCGGTGGAGATCGCCGGCCTGCTCGCCGCCGCCGACATCCTCGAGATCGCCGGCCGCGCCGACGCCGCGAACTGCCTTCGCGAGACCGCCGACACCTGGAACGACGAGATCGAGTTCTGGACCTTCGCGACCGGGACGGCGCTCGCCGAACAGCTCGGCATCTCCGGCTACTACGTGCGCATCGCCCCGCCGGAGACGTCGGACGCCGCCTCGCCGGTCGACGGCTTCGTGCCGGTGAAGAACCGGCCGCCGAGCGACATGCAGCAGCGCGCCTCGTGCCTGATCAGCCCGGACGCGCTCGCCCTCGTCCGCTTCGGGCTACGCGCCGCCGACGATCCGCGCATGGTCGATACCGTCAAGGCGATCGACTCGATGCTGAAGATCGACCTGCCGCAGGGCCCGCTCTGGTACCGCTACAACGGCGACGGCTACGGCGAGCAGGCGGACGGCCATCCGTTCGACGGGACCGGCATCGGCCGGCCGTGGCCGCTGCTCGCCGGCGAGCGGGCCCACTACGAACTCGCCGCCGGGCGCACGGCCGCCGCCGCGGCCCTCCTCGAGACCCTGGAGAAGTCGGCCGGGGCGGGCGGAATGCTGCCTGAGCAGGTCTGGGACGGCGACGACATCCCGGAGCGCGAGCTCTTCCGCGGCAAGCCGTCCGGCAGCGCGATGCCGCTCGTCTGGGCCCATTCCGAGCACATCAAGCTCCTGCGCTCGCTGCGCGAGGGCCAGGTTTTCGATATGCCGCCGCAGCCGGTCGAGCGCTACCAGGTGCGCAAGGTCACTTCGCCGGTCCGCGTCTGGCGCTTCAACCAGAAGCGGCGCTCGCTGCCGATGGGCAAGCGCCTGCGCATCGAGGTGCCGAAGGCGGCCTCCGTCCGCTGGACGATCGACGAGTGGACGACCGAGAACGACCTGTCGACGGTGACGAACAGTTTCGGCGTCCACCTCGTCGACCTGCCGATCGGCGAGCTGCCACGCGGCACGCACGTCCGCTTCACGTTCTGCTGGGCGTCGACGGGCGAGTGGGAGAACGAGGACTTCGTCGTCACCATCGACGGGGCCCAGGGCATCGCCACCATGACGGCCGCCGACTGAAGGCCGAGCCGGACACCGCAACCAACAGGGAGGCGCCCGTGAGCGCTGGAATTCTCGCGATCGACGTCGGCGGCTCGGGCCTCAAGGCGGCCGTCATCGATGACACCGGCAAGCTCCTCTCCGACCGCATCCGGGTACCGACGCCGCATCCCTGTCCGCCGGCGCTGTGCGTCGAGACCCTCGCCGGACTTGTGGCGCCGCTGACGGGCTACGACCGCATCTCCATCGGCTTTCCCGGTGTCGTGCGCGAGGGCAAGGTGCTGACGGCTCCCAATCTCGGCACCGAGGCCTGGGCCGGGTTCGCGCTGGCCGAGGCGGTGTCGGCGACGCTCGACGGCCATCCGGTGCGGATGATCAACGACGCCGAGATGCAGGGCTTCGGCATCGTCAAGGGGGAGGGGCTCGAGCTCGTGGTGACGCTCGGCACCGGCTGCGGCACGGCGCTCTTCCGGAATGGCGAACTGATGCCGCACATGGAACTCGCCCACCACCCGATCCACGAGGACAAGACCTACGACGAGTGGCTCGGCCGGGCGGCCCTGGACGAGGCCGGGAAGAAGCACTGGAGCAAGCGCGTCCACAAGATGATCGACATCCTGTTCGTGCTGCTCCACTACGACCACCTCTACCTCGGTGGCGGAAACGCCAAGCACGTCGAGGGCGACCTGCCGCCAACCGTCTCGGTCGCGTCGAACGAGGCGGGGCTCGAGGGCGGCGCCGCCCTCTGGCGCGCGTCCAAGCCGGCCTAGGCTCCGTCGATCGCCGACATGGCGGCGAACAGCGGCAGCGGCGCGTGGGCCGATTCGATCGCCAGCAGCCGCCGCTTCGTCGCGACGCCTCCCGGGGCCGAGAAGCCGCCGATCGCCCCGCCGGCGGCGAGGACGCGGTGGCAGGGCACGACGATCGGGAAGGGGTTGGCGCCGAGGGCCCGCCCGACGGCCCGCGCCGCGTCCGGTTCGCCGATCGCGCGCGCGACCTCGCCGTAGGTCCGCGTCTCGCCGGCCGGGATAGCCAGCGCCGCGGCGTAGACGCGCCGGTCGAAGTCAGGCACGCCCTCGAGGTCGAGTTCGAGGAAGCCGAAGCTCTCGGCCGCACCGGCGAGGAGCCGGCGGATCGCCGCGACCCCGGCGGCCACCGGTGCCGGCGGCTCTCCCGCCGCGGAGGCGCCGGCCCGCCGGCTGAGCGCCGCGAGAACGCTCGCGTCGGCCCCCTCCGGCAGGCAGGTCGCCACGACGTGCGTGCCCCGCCAGGCGATGCCGCACCGCCCGAGGGCGGTGTCGAAGACGAGATGGGACGCCGCGATCATCCACGAAATCTAACACAGTCGGCGCGGCGGCCGTCATGCCTCGCGGCGACCGCACCGGAGCCCACGTCGGGCTGCGGCGCTCGACGGCGGTTTCCGCGCATCCCAGCGGCTGCGGTCCGGGAGGCGTGCCGCCGTGATCCGGAACGATCCGGAACGGGAACGGCGGCGGACCATTGGCGTTGTTCCCCGAGACGGCCGGAGAGCGCCCATGGACATTCCCTATCCCCTTGCTATCGCCCTCGTCGCGGCCACCTACGGCTTCATCGCCGTCGGCGCATGGGTGATGTGAGCGAAGGTTGCGCAGATTGCGGCCGCGACGGAGCAGCGGCCGCTCAGGTGACCGGCTCCGCTTGGCGGGCGCCGGGCAGGACGCGGAAGCGGCGCGTCTCCGTCGTGTAGGTCGCCTCGAACACCGTCGACAGGAAGACGTGATCGACGATCGCCTCTTCCTCGGTCACCTCGAGGAGCAGGAAACCACGGCGCGCGCACTCCGCGTCGATGAGGGTGTCGGCCGGCGACTTGCGGGCGCTCGAATCGACGAAGAGCGCGGCGACGAGTTCCGGCGGCACGCCGAGCAGATACTGTTCGTAGCCCGGCGAACTCACCGACGTGCAGCCGAACTCGGGGCCGACCGGCACCGGCTCCGAGTCCGTCGGCAGGACGAGGTTCGCCGTCCAGGCATTGTGGGAATCGCCGGTCAGCACGATCGGGTTCGGCGCGGCGGCGAGCGCCGAGAGCATTCTCAGCCGCGCGGTGGGGTAGCCCGTCCAGGCGTCGGCGGCGAGCGGGAAGGGCAGGCCGACTTCGCCGAGGGCGGCCAGCTGGACACCGAAGCCGGGGCCGAAGAGCTGATCGAGCAGACCGATGAACTGCGCCCGCTGCCCCTCGTCGAGCAGCGCCGTGCCGTTGATGTCGGGGGCGTTCTGATAGAACATCAGCACTTGGTTGCCGATCAGCTGCCACGTCTGTTTTGTCGCGGCGAGCTTTCCTGCGAGCCACTCCTCCTGTTCGCTGCCAAGCAGCGTCCGCGGCCGCTCGCGATCGTGGACGTCGGCGGGGAACGGTCCCTGCGATGCGGCAGCGGCATACACGGCGAGGAGGTCGGCCGTGCCGAGTTGCTCGTTGCGGCCGGCATGCCGCGTGTCGATCATCACGAGCCGCGCAAGGTCGCCGAAGTCGAAGACGCGGTAGACCTCGTCGGGCCGGTTGCTGACCGGGTCGATGCGGTCACCGTCCTTGGGCTCGCGGATCGGCAGCCACTCGTAGAAGGCGCGGACGCCGGCCTTCTTGCGGGCGATCCAGCGCCCCTCTTCGTCGGGCTGATGGTTCTCGGCGCCCGACGTCCAGGCGTCGTTGGCGATCTCGTGGTCGTCCCAGATGTTGATGAACGGGTTGTCGCGGTGCAGCGCCTGCAGGTGCGCGTCGGTGCGGTAGAGGGCGTGGCGGGCGCGGTACTGGTCGAGCAGGACGATTTCCTCCGCCGGCAGCAGGGCGGCATCCCGGGGCTTCGGGACGAGCTCGAGGGCGGCGGCCGGGGTGGTGTAGCCATCCGGACCGGGACCGTATTCGTAGATGTAGTCGCCGAGGTGCAGCACGGCGTCGAGATCGTCGTGCTTGGCCGCCTCGCCATAGGCGTTGAAGTAGCCGAGTTCGTAGTTCGAGCAGGAGAACACCGCGAACTTCAGCCGCCGCACGCCGTCCCGCGGCAGCGTGCGGGTGCGCCCGACGGGGGACAGCTTGCCGCCGACCTCGAAGCGATAGAAGTAGGTCCTGCCCGGCTTGAGGCCGTCGACGTCGACCTTGACGGTATAGTCCTGACGCAGGCTCGCGAGGCTGCGGCCGTTGCGGACGACCCGGCGCATCTTGCGGTCTTCGGCGACCACCCACTTGACGGGGATGTTGGCGGCGGCACCGTCCCGGGTGACGCGGGTCCAGATGACGACACGGTCGCGCAGGGGATCGCCGCTCGCTACGCCGTGTAGGAAGACCTCGTCCGCCGCGGTCGCAGGATCGGTGACCGCGAAGGTGATCGCCGTGGCGGAGATGCCGGCGACGAGCGTCATCTGCAGGGCCTCACGGCGCGTCAGCGCCGTCCTGGCGGCCGGGTCGCGGTCTTCGGTTTCATCGCCCATCGCGCGTCTCGCCTTTGTCTGGAATTCGACCAGTAAAAGGCGGAAGGGCAACGGTGCTGTGACGGTCGCGGCTAGCCGGCGGCTAGACTAGCGTTCCAGGTACCACCGCACGAGGCTGTTGAAGTCGCGCCACTGGTCCATCCAGAGGTAGTGATTGGCCCGGTCGAAGACGTGGAACTGGGCGCCCGGGATGCGCTTGTAGAGCGCGAGGCCGTTGTCGACGCCCTTCACCGAGTTGTTGCCCCAGATGACCAGCGGCTGCTGCCGCAGCGTCGAGACGACCTCGCCGATGTGCACGCCGTCGACGAGGTATTGCTCGGCGTTGCGGGTCCCGCCGTCGGCGAAGAACGCCTTCCAGGGCTCCTCCCAGACCGGCATCCACTTCGTCCCGAGCGCGACGCAGCGGTCGAGGAAGGCGTCCGGCAGGATCGAGGCGTCGAACATCATGTTCGACACCCACTTGCGCATGCCCTCCCGCGAGGTTTCCAGCGTGCTGCGGACCATCGTTCCCGGCACAAAGGCTTCAACGTAGCGCGCGCCGACGGCGGACGAGCCGATGCCGCCGGCGGGAAGCGCCAGGCTGGCGCTGTCGACCAGGATCAGCTCGCGCAGGAGGTCGGGCCGCCGCAGCGCCACGTAGGCGGCGATCCAGGCGCCCTGGGACTGGCCGAGGAGGTGGACCGGCCCGACGCCGAGCGCTTCGATGAAGGCCAGCACGTGTTCGGCGCGCACGCGGACATGGCCGAGGTCGGCGAGATCGCGCGGCGGATCGGTGTCGCCGCCGCCGAGTTCGTCGACCGCGAACACGTGGAAGCGCTCGCCGAGCGGAACAAGCGTCGGGAACCAGCGCTCGCTGCCGAGGCCGACCTGGAAGTTCGCGCCGTGCACCAGCACCAGCGGCGGCGCTCCCGGGTCGCCGGTCTCGCGGTAGTGGGTGCGGTAGCCGTCGACGGTGATGAAGCGGCTCCGGACCGCATCCGGTTCGTCGTAGATCGTGCGCCAGCCCTGTGCATCCGCGCGTGTGCGCTCGGCGGTCGCCGCTGCCATCGCGATTCCTCTCCGCGTCTTCTCCGGTCGGGGCGCACGCTAGCCGCGGTGACGCCGGCCAACAAGCCGCGAGGCTCGGTTCATGCTCGTCGGAAAGGCTGGCTGGGGGACTAGGATTCGAACCTAGATTAACGGAGTCAGAGTCCGCTGTTCTACCGTTGAACTATCCCCCATCCGTCACGCGACAGATGGTGCGGCGCCACCGCTGCGGGGCGCCGCGGCTGCACGGCGCGCGGCTTATAGCGCGGCCGCGCGGCACAGTGCAACCACCCGTCCGCGGATGGACGCGGATTTGGCGGAGCTCGCCCGTTCGCCGCGCACGGCCCGAGCGCCGCGTGGCGGGCCGTGCGCGGGCGCGCCATCCCGCGGTGCGGCGATGACCGGTTTGTAGTGGGCCGCCGGCTTGATAGACTGTGCCGGACTGCCGGGGCTCCGGCACTGCGATTTTGGATCGGCGGTACCACGTGTCTGCATACAGCGAGGACGGAACGACGGCGGTCGCGCGCGAGCCGGTCGATCGCGCGCCGGGCCGACGACCGCCGCCCCGTGTCTACGCCGCCCTTGATCTCGGCACCAATAACTGCCGGCTCCTGATCGCCGAGCCGCGCCGTCACGGCTTCCGCGTCGTCGACGCCTTCTCGCGGATCGTCCGCCTCGGCGAGGGCCTCGCCCGCACCGGGCGACTCAGCGAGCCGGCGATGGACCGCGCCGTCGAGGCCCTGAAGATCTGCCGCCGCAAGCTCGTCGACCGCTCGGTGTCGCGGGCCCGCCTGATCGCCACCGAGGCCTGCCGGGCGGCGATCAACGGCTCGGAGTTCCTCGCCCGCGTCAAGGATGAGGCCGAGCTCGACCTCGAGATCGTCTCCCGCGAGACCGAGGCGCGGCTTGCGGTCATCGGCTGCGCCGGCCTCGTCGACATCGAGAGCGACGGCGCCATCCTGTTCGACATCGGCGGTGGCTCGTCGGAAGTGGTCTGGATCGACCTCGCCGGCAAGGGCGCCCACCGCGGCGTCGACCGCGCCATCGGCGCCTGGGCGTCGCTGCCGGTCGGCGTCGTCACCCTCGCCGAGCGATTTGGCGGTCACGAGGTCGACGCCGCGGTGTTCGAGGCGATGGTCGCGGACGTGACACTGCGCCTCGAGGCGTTCCGCGGCGCGGCGGAGGTCGACAGGGCGGCGGCGGGCGGGCGCATCCACCTGCTCGGCACCTCCGGCACGGTGACGACCCTCGCCGGCGTCCATCTCGGGCTCGACCGCTACGACCGCCGCCGCGTCGACGGGCTCTGGCTCGGCGCCGACGAGGTCGATCAGATGGTGGCGCGCATCTGCGCCATGACCCACGCCGACCGCATCGCGAGCCCGTGCATCGGCTTCGACCGGGCGGACCTCGTCATCGCCGGCTGCGCCATCCTCGAGGCGATCCGGCGCCGCTGGCCTTGCACGCGGCTGCGCGTCGCCGACCGTGGCCTGCGCGAGGGCATCCTCGCCGAACTCATCGACGCCGACCGCCGCGACGGCTACGGCGACCAGGACGGCTGGCGGTGAGCGCCTCCGGCAAGGCGAGCGGCGGCGGCAAGGGAGCGGCGGGCAGCGGCCGCGGCTCCGGCGACCGCGCCCTGAAAGTGCGCGTGAAGACGGCAAAGAAGCGCACGGCCGCCTCGACGCGCTGGCTCTCCCGCCAGCTCAACGACCCCTATGTCCGCCGCACCAAGGCGGAGGGCTACCGGTCGCGGGCGGCCTACAAGCTCATCGAGATCGACGAGCAGTACAAGCTTCTGTCGAAGGGCCTGCGCATCGTCGACCTCGGCGCCGCCCCCGGCGGCTGGTGCCAGGTGGCGGCGGCGCGCACGAATTCCACCGACTCCGACCCGCGCATCGTCGCCATCGACTATCTGCCGGTCGATGCGCTGCCCGGCGTCGTCATCCTACAGAAGGACTTCCTCGACCAGGACGCCCCGGCGGCGATCGTCGCGGCTCTCGGCGGCGCCAAGGCCGATCTCGTGCTGTCCGACATGGCGGCGCCGGCGACGGGACACAAGAAGACCGACCACCTGCGCATCATGCACCTCTGCGAGGTGGCGGCGGAGTTCGCCCGGGACATTTTGAAGCCCGGGGGCGCCTTCCTCGCCAAGGTGCTGCGCGGCGGCACGGAGAACCAGCTGCTCGCCGACCTGAAGCGTGACTTCGCCCAGGTGATGCACGTCAAGCCGCCGGCCAGCCGCTCCGATTCGGCCGAACTCTATGTGCTGGCGAAGGGTTTTCGCGGGCGCAGCGAGAGCGACGAGGCGCCGGCGGACGGCGGCTGACGGGCAGGCGTCGTCACGTCGTGTGCTCCGGACCGAGCCCGTCGCTCAGGCGCCCCCCTCCGACGTGTCGCTGTCGGCGGGTGGGCGGCGCCGGCGGCCCGACATCGACGCGCCGGCGTCGGCCGGCAGGCGCAGGTAGGTGAGCACCGGCACCAGCGAGATCGCGCCGAGGATCAGGAACGCCGTCAGGTAGTCGGTCAGGGCGATCGAGTGGTCGCCGCTCTGCGACCGCAGCACCTCGAGGATGAAGGCCGCGACGGCGACGCCGGTCGACAGCGCCAGCTGCTGGCTGACGCTCGACAGGCTGGTGGCGCGGCTCGTCTGGTCGTCCGGCACGTCGGCATAGGTGAGCGCGTTCAGGCAGGTGAACTGCAGCGAACGGAAGAAGCCGGCGGTGAGCAGCACCACAACGATCACATAGTGCGGCACGCCGTAGATGAAGAGCCCGGTCACCGCGATGAAGCCGGCGCTGAGGACGCCGTTCACCACCAACACCGGCTTGAAGCCGACGCGCCGCACGATCGGGGCGGCCGTGAACTTCATCAGGAGTGCGCCGCCTGCGCCCGCGAAGGTCAGCATCCCCGTCTCGAAGGCCGTCAGCCCGAGGCCGAGCTGCAGCATCAGCGGCAGCAGGAACGGAAGGGCGCCGATGCCGATGCGGAACAGGAAGCCGCCGACGACGCCGGTGAACAGGGTGCGGTACTTGAACAGGGCGAGGTCGAGCAGAGGCCGGCTCGTCGACCGGCGGGCGTGGGCGACATAGAGCGTGGTGCACACGGCGCCCGCCGCGAGCAGCGCGAGCGACACCCAGAACGGCACGAAGGCCTGGCCGAACACCGAGAGCCCGAACACCAGTCCCGACAGTCCTGTGCCGAGCAGGACGAAGCCGAGGGCGTCGAACCGCCCCGGGTCCTCGGCCCGGAAATCCGGCACGAACAGTCGCGCCAGGATGAAGCCGACGATGCCGACGGGGACGTTGATCCAGAAGATCCAGCGCCAGTCGAAGAAGGTGACGATGAAGCCGCCGAGCGGTGGCCCCATCATCGGCCCGAGCAGGCTCGGCACCGTCAGCCACGCCATCAGACTGACGAGCTCGCTGCGCGGCGCGCTGCGGATCACCACCAGGCGTCCGACCGGCGTCATCATCGCCCCGCCGACGCCCTGCAGCACGCGTGCGGCGACGAACTGCTCGAGGGTGCTGGAGAAGCCCGAACAGATCGAGCCGATGGTGAAGACGACGATCGCCAAGGAGAACACGGCGCGGGCGCCGAAGCGGTCCGCCGCCCAGCCGGAGGCGGGGATGAAGATCGCGAGGCCGAGGAGATAGGAGGTGAAGGCGAGCTTGAGGGCGATCGGGTCGACCGAGAGGTCGACGGCGATCGCCGGCAGTGCCGTGGCGATCACAGTGGCGTCGACCTGCTCCATGAACAGGGCGGACGCGACGATCAACGCGGTGAACTGGGGGCGGGTCACGGGCGGGAGGCGGGCCTCGGGAAGGCGGTCGGGGCACCCGTTGCGGAGCGGGAGGTGAGGGCGCGGCGGCCGATCTGTCCGACAATGCCGTAATACGGTCGGCGGCGCCCCGCAAGGGCAATGCGGTAGCACTTGCCCATGGCGACGCGACGTGTGCAGGACGGGGCGACCAGCGCGGCGCCCGTGCTCCCCCTGCCGGGGGGAGGACAGCCGGCGCAGCCGGCAGGTGGGGGCCCGTCAATCCAAGATGCGACGACGATCGAGGTCGAGCCTGCGATTCACGGGCCCCACCCTCACCGCTTCGCGGTCCGTCCCTCCCCCTGGCAGGGGAGGGACAGGGCGGCACCGCACTGCCGACCGACCGGCCGCTCCCCCCTCGCTTTGCTTTTGCACCCGCGAAGGCGGCGTGGTAAGTGCCAGCGCCATCTTCACAGGAAGCGCCGGCGCGCGTTGTCGCCGGGTCCGGCAGGGCCGGTCCCGGACGCCGTCGTCCACTTTCCACACTGCCGGAGCTGGCCATGTCAGAGATCGTCGAGACGCTCACCGGCCGCGAGGCGCTGACCTTCGACGACGTGCTGCTGCTCCCCGGCCACTCCGAGGTGCTGCCTAGCGAAGCCGACATCCGCTCACGCGTCACGAAGACCCTCGAACTCAACCTTCCAATTCTCTCCGCGGCGATGGACACCGTCACCGAGGGCCGGCTCGCCATCGCCATGGCGCAGGCGGGCGGCATCGGCGTCGTCCACCGTAACCTGACGCCGGAAGACCAGGCGGAGCAGGTCCGGCAGGTGAAGAAGTTCGAATCGGGCATGGTGGTGAACCCGCTCGTCATCGGGCCGGACGCTACGCTCGCCGACGCGCTCGAGGTGATGCACCGCAACGGCATCTCCGGCGTGCCGGTGGTCGAGAACGGCGGCACCGGCGGCCATCACGTCGGCCGCCTCGTCGGCATCCTGACCAACCGCGACGTGCGCTTCGCCTCCAACCCGCAACAGCGCATCTACGAGCTGATGACGCGGGAGAACCTCATCACGGTGCGCGACGGCGTCAGCCAGGCCGAGGCCAAGCGTCTCCTGCACAAGCACCGGATCGAGAAGCTGCTCGTCGTCGACGACCGCTTCCATTGCGTCGGCCTCGTCACCGTCAAGGACATCGAGAAGGCGCAGCTCAACCCGCACGCCTCGAAGGACGACCAGGGCCGCCTGCGCGTCGCGGCGGCGACGACCGTCGGCGACCAGGGCATCGAGCGCACCGAGCGGCTGATCGACGCCGGCGTCGACCTCGTCGTCGTCGACACGGCGCATGGCCATTCCGAGCGGGTGCTGGAGACGATCCGCCGCGTCAAGCTTCTGTCGAATGCCGTGCAGGTGCTGGCCGGTAACGTCGCCACCGCCGACGGCGCCCGGGCGCTCATCGACGCCGGCGCGGACGCGATCAAGGTCGGCATCGGCCCGGGCTCGATCTGCACGACGCGGGTGGTCGCGGGTGTCGGCATGCCGCAACTGACCGCCATCCTCGAGGCGGCTGCGGCCGCCCGCGGCGCCGACGTGCCGGTGATCGCCGACGGCGGCATAAAGTTCTCCGGCGACCTCGCCAAGGCGATGGCGGCGGGGGCCTCGGCGGCAATGATCGGCTCGCTGCTCGCAGGGACCGACGAGAGCCCCGGCGAGGTCTATCTCTACCAGGGCCGCAGCTACAAGTCGTACCGCGGCATGGGCTCGGTCGGCGCGATGGCGCGCGGCTCCGCCGACCGCTACTTCCAGGCCGAGGTGCGCGACACCTTGAAGCTCGTGCCGGAAGGCATCGAGGGGCAGGTGCCCTACAAGGGGCCGGTCGCCGCCGTGCTGCACCAGCTCGCCGGCGGCCTGCGCGCGGCGATGGGCTATGTCGGCGCCGGCACAATTCCGGAGCTCCAGCAGCGAGCGCGCTTCGTGCGCATCACCGGAGCCGGGCTGCGCGAAAGCCACGCCCACGACGTGACGATCGTCCGCGAGAGCCCCAACTACCCGCTGAGCGGCTGACGCGGCGGTTCCCGAGCGCACGAGAGGCCATCCCCATGACCGTCGCCGCCAAGCTCCTGCCGATGTTCGTCCAGGTCGCCCTGACGCTTTGGCTCCTGTTCCTCCTCGGCTGGCGGCGCTACCGGGCCGTGCAGGGAGGCGAGGTGAAGCTCGAGCCGGAGTTCGCGCTGCGCAGCGACCGCTGGCCGCCGCGCGTCCGCCAGGTCTCGAACGCGCTCGCCAACCAGTCCGAGATCCCGGTTCTCTTCTATGTCGCGATGGTGCTCGGCCTCGCCGTCAACGCCGTCGACTTCCTGTTCATCGTCTTCGCCTGGATCTTCGTGATCGCGCGGCTGCTGCACGCCGGCGTCCACGTCACCAGCAACGACATCCGCTTCCGCTTCCCGACCTACGCGGTCAGCGTCCTCGCCGTCATCGTGCTGTGGGTGATGATCGCCCTGCACGTCTTTCTGGCGCCGGCGCTCGCATGACGCCGGCGGCACGGGTCGCGGCGGCGATCGAGGCCCTCGAAGACGTCTCGACGCGCCACCGGCCGGCATCCGAGGCGCTGAAGGACTGGGGCCGGGCGCATCGGTTCGCCGGCTCCGGCGACCGCGCGGCGATCGGCAACCTCGTCTTCGACGTGCTGCGCCGACGCGCCTCGCTCGCCCGGCGGATGGGCTCGGACGCGCCCCGCGCCCTGGTGCTCGCCGGCTGGCATCACCTCTGGGGCGAGCCGCTCGACGCCATCGCTTCGGCGGCCGCCGATCCGCACGGCCCCGGTGCGCTCTCCGACGAAGAGCGCACGGCGCTCGCGGAAGGCTCGCTCGAGGGCGCTCCCGACTGGGTGCGCGCCGATCTGCCGGAGTGGCTGGCACCGCGGCTGTCGGCCTCGTTGGCGCTGGGGCTGGTGGAGGAGGGCGAGGCACTCGCCCGCCGCGCACCGGTCGACCTGCGCGTCAACACGCTGAAGGCGAAGCGCGAGAAGGTGCTCGCCCGGCTGTCGCGCTTCGAGGCGGTGGCGACGCCGTGGTCGCCGGTCGGCGTCCGCGTGCCGGTCGGCGAGCGGACGGCGCGGGCCCCGCACGTCGAGGGCGAGACGGAATATGCCCGCGGCTGGTTCGAGGTGCAGGACGAGGGCTCGCAGGTCGCAGCCCTGCTCGCCGGCGCGCGTCCGGGCGACCAGGTGGTCGACCTCTGCGCCGGTGCCGGCGGCAAGACGCTGGCGCTCGCCGCCGAGATGGACAACCGCGGCCAGGTCTATGCCTACGACGCCGACGCCCGCCGCTTCGGCGACATCGTCGCCCGCATCGACCGCTCCGGCGCCCGCAACATCCAGCTGCGCTCGCCGAAGACGGCCGAGCCGCTCGCCGATTTGCGCGACCGCGCCGACCTCGTGCTGATCGACGCGCCGTGCACGGGTTCCGGCACGTGGCGCCGCCGGCCGGACGCGAAGTGGCGCCTCTCCGACGAGCAACTCGCGCAGCGGATCGTCGAGCAGGACGGCGTGCTCGCCGACGGCGCCCGCTTGGTGCGTCCGGGCGGCCGTCTCGTCTACGTCACCTGCTCGATCCTGCCGGAGGAGAACGAGGCGAGGGTGGCCGCCTTCCTCGCGCAGGCGCCGGACTTCGCGCTCGCCGACCCGGCCGAGAGCTGGCTCACGGCCTTCGCCGACGTCGTGCCGGAGCGCTTCGTCGCGACCGTCGGCGACGCCGGCCGCGCCATCCGCCTGACGCCGGCGAGCGCCGGAACGGACGGCTTCTTCGTCGCCGTGATGACGCGCCGGGCCTGACCGCGCGCGGCTACTGCAGCGAGCGCGTCAGGATCAGCACGTCGAGGTTCTCTGTCGGCACGTAGTCGGTCTTGCGGACCTCGAACAGCGTCGGGCCGATCTTGGTGACGCCCTCGGCGCAGAAGCTGACGAGGTTGTCGGGCGCGCCCTTGTCGACGACGAGGCGGAACTCGCCGATCGGCCCGGCCCAGTTGGCGCCCGTGGTCAGGATGTAGCCAACGCGCTGCTCGGCGAGATAGCCGCCCTCCGCCTTCTTCGCCGCGCGCTCGGCAGCAGTGAGGAACGATTTGTCGACGCAGTATTTGTCGATCGTCGGCCGCGTGTAGGGATCGCTCGCCGCGCCCGGCTGGCCGATCATTGAGCCGACCGACATTCCGACGCTCGGCACGTAGCGGTGCTCCACCAGCGTCTCGGTGCCGGCGGCAAAGCGCTGCTCCCGGTAGAACGTCGTGTGCAGCGTCCAGCGCGCCTCCAGGTGCCGCTTCATGCCGGTGCCGTCGTCGTCATACTCGACGACCTCGGCGAGCCCGAGCCGGACGAGTTCATCCCACTGGTCGGCCGGCAGGGCGTCGAGGACCATGTTCGTGCTGCGCAGATGCGGGGCGAGCGGGACACCCATGCCGGTCAGCAGCGCCGTGCGGTCGAGGCCGCGCGCCGTCACCCGCTGCTCGACGGCGTTTTCCACGGGCGCACCGTTCACCTCGGTGGTGAAGTCAATGAGCCGCACCGGGTCCTCGGTCGGGAAGGAGATGTTCTGCTCGGCCGAAGAGATGTTGATGTCCGGCATCGGGAAGGCGACCAGGCTGACGACGTCTTCGTCCGTGCGGTTGAAGAAGCGGTATTTGACGCGCACCAGCCTGGTCGAGACGAACAGGTCCTCCGAGCGCATCTCGATCGCATCGTTGTGGACGAAGACGAGTCCGCCAGCGGCGAGCTCGGCGGAGGAATCGTTGGCGGCGGCGGGCCCGGCCGATCCAATGATCCCGACGGCGACGGCAACGGCGCCGATCACGAGGGCGGCGGCAAGCGGGCTGGCGAGCGGTCTCATCAGGGCTCTCATCGGTCGGCTACGGGGCACACGGCCATGATTGCGCCCCCGATCGGGCCGCAGCGCAAGCCCCTCGCGGCGGGCATTGCGGCCCCGCGGCCGGCGCGGGTCGGCGTTCGTGGACAAAGGCCGCGTTAGCCCCTAGGAGAGCCTGACTTTCAAGGACAACGGCGCCCCATGACCGACACCGTCCTCATCATCGACTTCGGCAGCCAGGTGACGCAGCTGATCGCCCGGCGCGTGCGCGAGAACGGCACCTACTGCGAGATCCATCCCTTCCAGACCGCCGAGGCGGCCTTCCACCGCCTGAAGCCGAAGGCGGTGATCCTCTCCGGCGGCCCGGCCTCGGTGCCGGACGCGGGCTCGCCGCGGGCGCCCCAGGCGGTCTTCGAGGCCGGCATCCCCGTCCTCGGCATCTGCTACGGCCAGATGACGATGGCCGAGCAGCTCGGCGGCACCGTCGAGGGCGGCCACCATCGCGAGTTCGGCCGCGCCGACGTCACCGTGCGGGGCCCGAGTGCGCTCTTCGACGGCGTCTGGGAGGTCGGCGGCAAGCATCCCGTCTGGATGAGCCACGGCGACCGCATCACCGAGATGCCGGCGGGTTTCGAGGTCTATGCCGCCTCGCCGAACGCCCCCTTCGCCGTCATCGCCGACGAGGACCGGCACTTCTACGGGCTGATGTTCCACCCGGAAGTCGTCCATACCCCCGACGGTGGCCGGCTCCTGTGGAACTTCGTCCACAAGATCGCGGGCCTCAAGTCCGAGTGGACGATGTCGGCCTACCGCCAGGCGATGGTCGACAAGATCCGCGCCCAGGTGGGCAGGGGCCGGGTCGTCTGCGGGCTCTCCGGCGGCGTCGATTCGGCGGTCGCCGCCGTCCTCATCCACGAGGCGATCGGCGACCAGCTCACCTGCATCTTCGTCGACCACGGGCTGATGCGCCTGAACGAGGCGGAGGAGGTCGTCGGGCTGTTCCGCGGCCACTACAACATTCCGCTCGTCCACGTCGACGCGAGCGAGATGTTCCTCACCGCGCTCGAGGGCGAGGCGGATCCGGAAACGAAGCGCAAGACGATCGGGCGCCTGTTCATCGAGGTGTTCGAGGCGGAGGCGAAGAAGCTCGGCGGCGCCGAGTTCCTCGCCCAGGGCACGCTCTACCCCGACGTCATCGAGAGCGTGTCGTTCTCCGGCGGCCCGTCGGTGACGATCAAGTCGCACCACAATGTCGGCGGCCTGCCCGAGCGGATGAACATGACGCTCGTCGAGCCGCTGCGCGAGCTCTTCAAGGACGAGGTGCGGGCGCTCGGCCGCGAACTCGGCCTGCCGGAGAGCTTCGTCGGCCGGCACCCGTTCCCCGGCCCCGGCCTCGCCATCCGCTGCCCGGGCGGCATCACCCGCGAGAAGCTCGACGTGCTCCGCCGCGCCGATGCGATCTATCTGGAAGAGATCCGCGCCGCGGGCCTCTACGACGTCATCTGGCAGGCCTTCGCGGTGCTGCTGCCGGTGCAGACGGTCGGCGTGATGGGCGACGGGCGCACCTACGAGCACGTGCTGGCGCTCCGCGCGGTGACGTCGATCGACGGCATGACGGCCGACTTCTACCCCTTCGACATGGCCTTCCTCGGCCGCACGGCGACCCGCATCATCAACGAGATCCGCGGCATCAACCGCGTCGTCTACGACGTGACGTCGAAGCCGCCGGGCACGATCGAGTGGGAGTGAGGCGCAGCCGACGTGTGGCGACGCTTGCGCGCCGCCGACCGCCAGACCACTGACGGCGCTCACGGGCGGGTGCCACATCCGATGTGGCACCCGGGCGGGTCAGTGGCCGAATCCGGCGGTCATGGCGGGGTAGTCCGTGTAGCCCGCAGCGCCGCCACCATAGATCGTGGCGGGATTGGGCTGCGCGAGCGTTGCGCCGGTCATCAGCCGCTCGATCAGGTCTGGATTGGCGATGAATGGACGGCCGAACGCGAACAGGTCCGCCTTGCCCTCGGCCAGGCGTGACCTCGCGAGGTCGAGATCGTAGCCGTTGTTGGCGATGTAGGTGTTCCTGAAGCGGCGGCGGAGCGATCCGAAGTCGAACGCAGCCACATCGCGCGGGCCGCCAGTGGCGCCCTCGACGATGTGGACATAAGCGATGCCCAGCCTGTCGAGCTGCGCCACGACATAGTCGAACTGGGGCTGTTCGTTGCCGGACATCACGATGCCGCTGGCCGGCGAGACCGGTGAGAGGCGGACACCGGTGCGATCCGCGCCGATCTGCCGCGACACGGCCTCGGTCACCTCCAGCAGCAGGCGGGCGCGGTTCTCGATCGAGCCGCCGTAGGCGTCGGTGCGGACATTGGCCGTCTCCCGCAGAAACTGGTCGAGGAGATAGCCGTTGGCGCCATGCACCTCGACCCCGTCGAAGCCCGCCGCGATCGCGTTTGCGGCGGCCCGACGGAAGGTTTCGACGATGGCGGGAATCTCGCCGGCTTCGAGCGCACGCGGCTCCGAGACGTCGGCGAAGCCATTGTTGACGAAGGTCTTCGTCTCCGCGCGGATGGCCGACGGTGCGACGGGGGCCTTGCCGCCGAGAAGATCGACGTGGCTGACGCGGCCGACATGCCACAGCTGGACGAAGATGCGTCCGCCCTTGGCGTGGACCGCGTCGGTCACCGTCCGCCAGCCGGCGATCTGTTCCGGCGTGTAGAGCCCGGGCGTGTCCTGGTAGCCTTGCGCCTGCTCGGAGACCTGCGTGGCCTCGGTGATGATGAGCCCGGCGCCGGCGCGCTGGGCGTAGTACTCGGCCGCGTGCTGGCTCGGCACGAGACCGGGGCCTGCACGGTTGCGCGTCAGCGGCGCCATGACGATGCGGTTCGAGAGCGTGAGCGGGCCGAGCTCGTACGGGGCGAAAAGGGACTTGTCGGACATGGAGCATCATCTTTCGTGCGTCTGTCGCGTTCGATCGCGCGCGTGGCTGCGTGACTGTCAGTCGGCCGCCCGGTAACGCGCCGCGTGGCGTGTGTTCCTGAAGCATGTGCGGAAGCATGGCCTGACGCGCGGCCTAAGGGGCGCTGCACTGTTGCACATCGGGCGGCGCTCAATCGTGACGGCCTCGCGGCGATCGACGCCGCCCAGCGCCGCCTCGACGAATTCACCGCTCTCCACCACGCCGGGTCCGAGGTGAGCCAGCGCCGGATCGACGACCTCATCGTCCGCAGCGGCCTGCCGGGAGCGGAACAACGGCCCGTCAGGCGTCGCCGAACGCGTCCTCGATTTTCGCCAGGGCGAGGCTCAAGCGCGGCGCGACGAAGTCGAGGAAGGCCCGGCGCTTGAGCGGCTGCACCGGTTGCGGCTGGTGAACGAGGTTGACCGGGGCCGGACGACCATCCCACTGGCGAAGCACGGGGACGAGGCGTCCGTCGGCGATGGCCGCCGCGACCTGATAGGACATCAGGCGCGCGACGCCGAGGCCGGCCGCCGCCGCCTCCACCACCGCATCGGCCGTGTTGACCGAGAACCGCGGCCGGATCGGCACCACGCGCTCGGACGCACCCATCCCGAATGTCCAGCTGCGGCGGGTCTGCGGGCCCTCGAAGGCGATGCAGTCGTGGTCGATCAGGGCGTCGGGGTCGGCGGGTTCGCCGCGTCGGGCGAGATAGTCCGGGCTCGCGCTGGCGATCCAGCGCACATGTCCGACCTGACGGCCGATCAGCCGACTGTCGGGCATGCGGCCGATGCGGACCGCCACATCGACATGGGCTTCGACGAGGTCGATCACCTGATCCGAGAGGATCAGCCGCACGGTGACCGGCGGATAGGCGGCCAGGAAGGCATGGACCACCGGGGCGACGTGGAGCTTGCCGAACATGATCGGCGCCGTCACCACCAACTCGCCGCGCGGTTCGCGATACTCGCCGCTGGCGGCACGCTCGGCGTCGGCCAGATCGTCGAGGAGGCGGCGCGCCACCGCCGTGAAGGCCTCGCCGGCCTCGGTCAGGACGAGCCTGCGGCTGGTCCGCACCAGAAGCCGCGAGCCGAGATGCGTCTCCAAATCGGAGATGCGGCGGCTGATCGTCGGCAACGGCACCTTGAGCGAACGGGACGCCGCCGACAGGCTGCCGCCGTCCACCGCCGCCACCAGCGTCCGCATGGCCTCGAAGCGATCCATCATGCTTCCATAAAACGGAATATAGGGTCTAGAAAATGACGTCTGACGGTGAAAAATGAAAGATCATAGATAGGAGGCACCGGCCGTTCCGGCTGGAAGGGAGGGACCTCCGATGACCCGTCTTGCCACCCCCGCCACCATCACTGACGCCCCCGAAGCCTCGCGTCCGCTGCTCGAAGCCGTCGCCAGGCAGCTCGGCAGCGCCCCCAACATGTTCCGCTCGATCGCCCTCAGCCCGCAGGCGCTCGAAGGCTATCTCGGCCTGTCCGGCGCGCTCGCCAAGGGCTCGCTGCCGGCCGCCACGCGCGAGCGGATCGCGCTGGCCGTGGCCGAAATCAACGGCTGCAGCTACTGCCTGTCGGCGCACACCTATCTCGGCCGCAACCTCGCGAAGCTCGACGATGCGGAGATCACCGCCAACCGCAGCGGCGCTTCGAACGACCCGAAGGCCGACGCCGCCGTCCGCTTCGCCGCAAAGGTCGCGACCGCTCGCGGCCACGTCGGCGACGCCGACTTCGCCGCCGTGAAGCTCGCCGGCTACAGCGATGCGCAGGTCATCGAGATCGTCCAGCACGTCGCGCTGAACACCTGGACCAACCTCTTCAACGAGGTCTTCAAGACCGAGATCGACTTCCCGGTCGTCGAAGCCCGCACCGCCGCCTGATCCTGAGGCGTGATGATCATCCCGGCAGGCGCCGACTTCGCCCCGGCGCCTGTCCCCCGTCACATATTGCCCGCGGCTTCCCCATGACCCTCCACAAGTTCGCCACCGTCAACGATCGCCGTGTCTTCTATCGCGAGGCCGGCGACCCCTCTCTTCCCACCATCATCCTGCTGCACGGCTTCCCCACCAGCAGCTTCATGTTCCGCGACCTGATCCCGCTGCTTGCGGACCGCTTCCACGTGATCGCGCCGGACTACATCGGCTTCGGCCACTCGGACGCGCCGCCGGTCAGCGCCTTCGACTACAGCTTAGACAACCTCACCGCTCACGTCGCCGGTCTCATCGAAGAGCTCGGGCTCACCTCCTACATCCTCTACATGCACGACTATGGCGGCCCGGTCGGCTTCCGGCTGTTCACGCAGAACCCCGAGGCCGTCACCGGCTTCGTTATCCAGAACGCCAATGCCTACATGATCGGCGTCGGCGACCCGGCGGCGCAGATCTTCCTGCCGCTCTGGGCGAAGCGCGACGCCGCCAGCGAAACCGCCGCCCGCAGCCTGCTGGCCGCCGAGACGACGAAGTTTCAGTATCAGGTCGGGGCTCGCGACATCGACGCTGTCAGCCCCGACAACTGGACGCATGACCAGGCCCTGCTCGATCGCCCCGGCCACGATGCGGCGCATCTGAACCTGCTGCACGACTACCAGACCAACGTTGCTCTCTACGTCAGCTGGCACCGGGCTTTCCGCACCCACGGCCCGAAGACGCTCATCGTCTGGGGCCGGAACGATCCGTTCTTCGTCCCCGCGGGTGCGGACGCCTACCTCGCCGATCTGCCGCAGGCCCGGCTGGTTTGGCTCGATGCCGGCCACTTCGTCCTCGACGAGAATGCCGCCGCCGTCGCTGCCGAGATCAAGGCGAGCTTCGCCGCCCCGTGACCCTTCTACGCCCCACGCAACGCCATGATGCAACACGTTGGCGATGCGGGTGGAATCCCGATGACGGTGACGGTCGCACGGTTCTTGACCGCCACCGCGCTGCAGACCGGCGGCGGCGTTGCGCCGTTGGTCCGTCCACGCAGGAGAGCCCGACATGACGCCGTCCAGCGACATCGCCTTCACCCCGACCGTCAAGGCCATCCAGACTGCGCGCGGATCGCGTGAGATCTATGCGCGGATAGAGGCTCGCGGCGGCTTCCAGACAGCGGTGACCGCCGACCTCGAGGCGTTCCTGGCCGACGTCGACACCGCCTATCTCGCCACGGCCAATGCCGAAGGCCAGCCCTATGCCCAGCACCGCGGCGGCCCCAAGGGCTTCATTCGCCTGCTCGACGACCGCACGCTGGGCTTTGCCGACTACAGCGGCAACCGCCAGTATGTCAGCATCGGCAACCTGGCCGAGAACGATCGCGCCTTCCTGTTCCTCATGGACTACGCCCACCGCCGGCGCATCAAGATCTGGGGCCGCGCCGAGGTCAGCAACGACCCGGCCGTGATCGCCCGTCTGATGCCGGAGAACTATCGCGCCCGGCCCGAGCACGCGATCCTGTTCCGGATCGAGGCCTGGGATGTGAACTGCCCGCAGCATATTCCGCAGAAGTTCGATGCGGCCGACGTCGGTGCCGCCGTCGCGCGCCTGAACGGCCGGATCGCCGTGCTCGAAGCCGAGAACGCCGCCCTCAGGAGCCGGATCGGAGAGCCCCGATGAGCCGCCCGCCGCTGCCGCCCTTCACCGACGAGACGGCCGCCCGGAAGGCGCGTACGGCCGAAGACGCCTGGAACAGCCGCGACCCGGCCGCGGTCGCGCTCGCCTATACGCCCGACAGTCGCTGGCGGAACCGGGCGGAATTCCTATCGGGCCGTGAGGAGATCGAGGCGTTCCTCACGCGCAAGTGGGCGCGCGAGCTGGACTACCGGCTGATCAAGGAGGTGTGGGCGCACGCCGGCGACCGCATCGCCGTGCGCTTCGCCTACGAGTATCACGACGACAGCGGCCAGTGGCTTCGCGCCTATGGCAACGAGAACTGGCAGTTCGATGCGGACGGCCTGATGGAACGCCGCATCGCCAGCATCAACGAGCATCCCATCACCGCGGCCGAGCGCAAGTTCCACTGGCCGCTCGGCCGCCGGCCCGACGACCATCCCGGCTTGAGCGCCTCGGGGTTCTAGGCACGACGGCACCGTCGTCGCGGTGTCGCGCCCCATGCCAGAGGGATAGGTGACGGAGGCGGTCGTGGCGCCCTCGGCGTTGGAACGGATGGTGCCGCCCTCGCCCTTCCGGCATGTGGCCGCCGCCGCCGATCGACGGCCGTGGATGTGCGCGTCACCGGCGCCGGGTGAGGATCATGCCGCCGTGGTGCAGCGTGTCGGTGTCGACGAAGACGCCGTCGGCGGTGAAGCCGGTGTCGTCCCAGTAGAAAATCTCCGGGCCGGTGACCTTGTAGCGCCCCTGATAGGCGCTTTCGCGGCTGCCGCGCGCCTCGTTGTAGCGGCCGTTCGGCAGCAGTTCGTGGCGAACGCGGCCGTCGGCGGTTACCCACATGCCGACGTAGGGGTGGTTTTGGGTGTGCTCCCAGCTTTCGGACGCCGCGGAGGGGTGTTCGGTAGTCATCTGTGCCCTGGCCTCCGGGAGGACTGCGAACGCGGCGGTGGCCGCGAGGGTGAGCGCGAGGGGGCGGAGCGCCGTCATGGCGTCGCCCTCCCGTCGCCCGCGGCCGCAGCGCGGCGTTCGGCGAAGAGCTCGGAGAGCGCCTGCGAGGCGGCGATGGCCCGGGGGAAGCCGGCCGGCACGGTGATCATGTAGACGACCTCCTTCAGCTCCTCCTCGCTCACGCCGATGTTGAGGGCGTAGCCGGCGTGGACCTTGACGAACGGCGTCAGGCCGAGGGACGCGAACACGGCAACCGCCGCCAGCTGTCGCGTGCGATCGTCGAGGCCCGGGCGGGACCAGACGTCGCCCAGCGCATAGGCCTCGGTCGCATCGGCGAGGAAGGGGAACTCCCGCCGCATCTCCTCGAGCACAGGCTGTGACAGGCCGTGGTTGAGGGATCGGACGACGGCGTCGCCGCGCTGGCGCCGTTCCTCGGTGGTCTCGGCGAAGGCCGGGGAGGGAAGGGCGGCGAAGGCCAGGACCGCCGCGGCCGTGCGCAGCGAAGATTGGATCGGATGGGTCATGGCTGAGCTCCTCAGGTGCTGGCGATGGGGCGGACGACGATCTCGCTGACGTCGCCGTCGTCGGGCTGCTCGAGGGCGTAGCGGACGGCGCGGGCGATCGCGTCCGCCTGGAGCGCGACGGCGCGGAAGGTCTTCATCGCCGCCGATCTCGGCCGCCAGCGCCTCGAGGCGGTCGGTGCGGCGGGCGCCGAGGGCGAGCCTGGCGCCGGCGCGGCCGAACTCGCGGGCGATCGCCGCGCCGATGCCGCTGGAGGCGCCGGTGACGAGGACGATCTTGTCGAGAGGCATGATGGCTCCTTCCTCGATTGGTGCTTGCCAAGAGGATGGGCCGGCCAGATTGTCGAGAGTAGCCGCCTATCGCTTGTCAGTCTGGATAGCTCAGTTAACCAATGGCGCCAGATCTCAACGCGTTCGCCGTCTTCGTCCTGGTCGCCGAGGAGCGCAGCTTCCGCGCGGCGGCGGACCGGTTGGGGGTAACGCGGTCAGCGGTGAGCCAGACGATGCGGCGGCTCGAGGAGAGCCTCGGCATCGCGCTGGTGCAGCGCACGACGCGCAGCGTCAGCCTGACGGAGGCCGGCGAGCGGCTGCTGGCCGATATCGAACCGGCGGTCGC
Source organism: Pseudoxanthobacter soli DSM 19599 (assembly GCA_945898215.1). Taxonomy (GTDB): domain Bacteria; phylum Pseudomonadota; class Alphaproteobacteria; order Rhizobiales; family Segnochrobactraceae; genus CAMDHY01. The sequence continues at coordinate 40,296 of CAMDHY010000005.1, forward strand.
CGACATCCGCGCCGCGCTCGAAGGGATCGAGGGGCTGAAGGGGCGACCCCATGGCCGGCTGCGGCTGGCGGTGTCCTCGATCGCCGAGTGGTTCCTCTCGGGGCCTTTCCTGGCGGCCTTCGCCGAGGCCCATCCTGAGGTGGCGCTCGACATCACCGTCACCGACGAGGAGTTCGACATCGTCGCCGAGGGTTTCGACGCGGGCGTGCGGCTCGGCGAGGTGATCGAGCAGGACATGATCGCCGTGCCAGTGGCTGGCGAGGAGAGGCAACTCGCGGTCTGCGCGCCGTCCTACCGGGCGCGTTTCGGGGTGCCGTCACACCCGGCGGAGCTCGCCAGGCATGCCTGCATCGGCTGGCGGCCGACGCCGAGGGCGGCGCCCTATCGCTGGGAGTTCGCCGAGAACGGCCGGGACTTCAGCGTCGACGTCGCGCCGCGCTTCACCACCAACGACATGGCGCTGATGATCAAGCTCGCGACCGCCGGCGCCGGCATCACCTTCGGCATGGAGGAGAGCTTCCGCCCGGCGCTGGACCGCGCGGAGCTGGAGCCGATCCTCGAGGACTACCTGCCGACCTTTCCCGGCTTCTATCTCTACTATCCGAGCCGCAGGAACGTCGCGCCGAAGCTGCGGGCGCTCATCGACCATCTACGGCGTCACGGCGGAGTTCGATCGGAGGCGGGCTGACCGGCGCTCCGCCACCCAGTGCGTTATTCCCTTCTCGACCTCGACGATCACCAGCAGCGCGACGCCGATGCCGACGATGGCGACGCCGTCCAGGAGCGACAGCGGGCGGCTGCCGAACACCATCTGCAGCGGCGGCAGATAGGTGAAGGCGAACTGGGCCACGATGACCGTGCCGACGCCGATCAGCACCGCCCGCGTTCCGAGCACGCCGGTCCAGGTGAGCGATGTGCCGTGCACGTAGCGGACACTGAAGAGATAGAAGATCTCCATCACGACGATCACGTTAACCGCCATCGTGCGGGCCGTCTCCAGCGGCAGCTCGCGCGACAAAGCCCAGACAAAGATGCCGAAGGTGCCGACGACCATCAGGGCGGAGACGAAGAGGATCCGCCACAGCAGCCGGCCCGAGAGGATCGCGGTCCCGGAGGGACGGGCGGGACGGCGCATCGCCCCCGGCTCGGTCGGCTCGAAGGCGAGCGTCAGCCCGAGCGCCACGGCGGTGATCATGTTGATCCAGAGGATCTGCACAGGCGTCACCGGCAGGGTCAGGCCGAACAGGATGGCGAGGATGATGGTGAAGGCCTCGCCGCCGTTGGTCGGCAGCGTCCAGGCGATCACCTTGGTGAGGTTGTCGTAGACCGTGCGCCCCTCGCGGACGGCGGCGACGATCGAGGCGAAGTTGTCGTCGGCGAGCACCATCTCGCTCGCCTCCTTGGCGGCCTCCGTGCCCTTGCCACCCATGGCGACGCCGACGTCGGCACGCTTCAGGGCAGGGGCGTCGTTGACGCCGTCCCCCGTCATGGCGATCACGGAGCCGTCGCGCTGCAGCGACTCCACCAGCCGCAGCTTGTGCTCTGGGCTGGTGCGGGCGAACACAACCGCCTCCTGGGCGAGGCGGTGGAAGCCGTCGCCGTCGGCGGCGTCGAGGTCATGACCGGTCACCGCCTTCGGATCCTCGGCGAGGCCGAGCCTGATGGCGATGGCGCGGGCGGTGGCGGCATGGTCGCCGGTGATCATCTTCACCCGGATGCCGGCCGCCTTGCATTCGGCGATGGCGGCGATCGCTTCCGGGCGCGGCGGATCGATCAGTCCGACGAGGCCGAGCAGCGTCAGGCCACCGTCCACGTCCGCTGTCTGGAGGACGCGGGCATCCGGGGAAAGGCTGCGGCGGGCGACGGCGATGACCCGCTGCCCGTCTTTCGCCAGCGCCTCGACCCGGTGGTGCCAGGCGGAGGCCTCGATGGGCCGTTCGCCGTCGAGCGTAGCCACCGACTCGCACATGGCGAGCACCCGCTCCGGCGCGCCCTTGACGTAGGCGACCGGCGCCCGCCCGTCGCGGGCGTGCAGCGTCGCCATGTAGCGATGGCGGGAATCGAAGGGGATCTCGTCGAGCCGGACGAAACCCTCCCGTGCGGCCACGGCGTCATGGCCGGCCTTCATCGCCAGCGACACCAGCGCGCCTTCCATCGGGTCGCCGTCGACGATCCACGGCCCACCGCTTGCGCCGCCGCCGTCGCGCAGGTGCGCGTCGTTGCAGAGGAGGCTCGCCAGCGTCAGCTCCTCCAGCACAGGGTCGGCGGCCGGGTCGATGCGCTCGCCGGCGGCGTGGAAGGTGCCGTGGGGCGCATAGCCGGTGCCGTCCACCTCGATGGCGCGGTCGGCGGTGACGACCCGGCCGACCATCATCTCGTTGCGGGTAAGGGTGCCGGTCTTGTCCGAGCAGATCACCGAGACCGAGCCCAGCGTCTCCACCGCCGGCAGCCGGCGAATGATGGCGTTGCGACGGGCCATGCGCCGCACACCGACGGCGAGCGCGATGGTCATGACGGCCGGAAGCCCTTCCGGGATCGCCGCGACGGCGAGACCCACCACGACCATGAAGCCGTCGTCGAGACTGTAGGCCTGCACAAGCACGGCGTAGGCGAGCATGAGGACCGACACGGCGAGCACCGCAACCGTGATCTGGCGTGCGAACTGGTCCATCTGCCGGACCAGTGGGGTGGCGAGCTGCTCCACTGCGCCGATCAGGGTGCTGATCCGCCCGAGCTCGGTCGCAGCGCCCGTCGACACGACCACGCCGGTCGCCTGGCCGGCGGTGACGAAGGTGCCGGAGAAGGCCATCGACAGGCGGTCACCGAGTGCGGCGCCGGCGGCGACGGCCACCGTCCCCTTGTCGACTGGTACCGATTCGCCCGTGAGGATCGCCTCGTCGATCCTGAAGTTGCGGGCGCGGACGAGGCGCAGGTCCGCCGGCACCCGGTCGCCCGCCTCCAGCAGCACGATGTCGCCGGGCACCACCGCATCGGCGCCGATCGTCAGGCGCCGCCCGTCGCGGACGACGGAGGCGTGCGGGTCGATCATGCCGCGGATCGCCTCCAGCGCCCGCTCGGCGCGGCCCTCTTGGACGAAGCCGATGATGGCGTTGAGGACGACGACCGCCAGGACCACGAGGGCGTCGGTCGGATGGCCGATCGCGGCGGCGAGCGCGCCGGCAGCGAGCAGGACGTAGATCAGCAGGTTGTGGAACTGCAGCAGGAAGCGGACGAGGTTGGAGCGACGCGGGCCCTGCGGCAGGAGGTTGCGGCCGTGCTGCTCGAGCCGGCGGGAGGCCTCGGCGCCCGGCAGGCCTTCGACCCGGGTGCGCAGGGCTTCCAGCGCCTCTGGCGGCGCCATCGCGTGCCACAGCGAGCTTTCGGCCTCGGGCCAGCCGCTCTTCGGCACTGCCGCGGAGGTGGCATGGCGCATGGCGTCGTGTCTCCCTGCGATTGATCTCGGCAGGCCGCCGGCGAGCGGCGCCTGCACCGGCGCGGAAGCTAACGTGATGGCCGCCGACGATGAATTGATCGGCATCAACGCCGACTGATCGCGCCGCGAAAGTGGCGATCGACGAGTATCGGCGTCCTCTGGCCCAACCTTATCAGTATCCGCACGAGGATGTCGGTCCATAGCAACGGAAGGTCAGCGTTTTTCGGATGTGGGACCGGGTCCACGGGGCTATGGCCGGCGCGTGTTCCAGCCTCGACGAAACAGGCGTTGACGATGTTCTGTCGGTTCCGGCGGTTTTTCGCGTCGGCGTCGCAGGCCGCCGACGGAGGCGGTGCCATCGCCTCGGGCACCGCCTGTCGATTGCGGGACGTCCGCAACGCGCCTAGAGGATTCGCCTCCAGGGGGAACGCCGATGGCCGACGATCACGAGGGTCCAACACGTCCGCTGCGGTCCGCGCGCTGGTTCGCGCCGGACGATCTGCGCAGCTTCGGCCACCGCTCGCGCCTGATGCAGCTCGGCTACGGCGAGGAGGACTTCCGCGGCCGCCCGGTGATCGGGATCCTCAACACCTGGTCGGAGCTCAACTCCTGCCACGGCCACTTCCGCGAGCGGGCGCAGGACGTCAAGCGCGGCGTGCTGCAGGCCGGCGGCTTCCCGCTCGAGATGCCGGCGCTGTCGGTGGACGAGAGCTTCACCAAGCCGACGTCGATGCTCTATCGCAACATGCTGGCGATGGAGACGGAGGAGATGATCCGCTCCCATCCCTTCGACGGCGTCGTGCTGATGGGCGGCTGCGACAAGACCACGCCGGGGCTGGTGATGGGCGCGCTCAGCGCCGGCGTGCCGATGATTTACCTGCCGGCCGGACCGATGCTGCGCGGCAACTATGCCGGCAAGCCGCTCGGCTCTGGCTCGGATGCCTGGAAGTACTGGGACGAACGGCGCGCCGGCAACATCTCCGATGCGGAGTGGACCGGCATCCAGGGCGGCATCGCCCGCTCCGCCGGCGTCTGCATGACGATGGGCACGGCCTCGACGATGACGGCGATCGCCGAGGCGCTTGGGCTGTCGCTGCCGGGAGCGTCGTCGATCCCGGCCGTCGACGCGAACCACCAGCGCATGGCGGCCGCCTGCGGTCGGCGCATCGTCGAGATGGTGGCTGAGGACCTCACGCCCGACCGGATCGTCACCGCCGCGGCGGTGCGCAATGCCGCGATCGTCGCCATGGCGACGGGATGCTCCACCAATGCCGTCGTCCACCTCATCGCGATGGCGCGCCGCGCCGGCGTGCCGCTGACGCTCGACGACCTCGATGCGCTCGGGCGCGTCACGCCGCTGATCGCCAACGTCCGGCCGGCGGGCAAGGACTACCTGATGGAGGACTTCTACTACGCCGGCGGGCTCAGGGCGCTGATGGCGGAGATCCGGGAGCTGCTCGATGTCTCCGCCCTGACGGTCACCGGGCGCTCGGTCGGAGAGAATCTCGAGGGCGCCCGCGTCTTCAACGCCGACGTCATCCGGCCGCTTTCGAACCCGGTCTACCGCGAGGGCTCGCTCGCGGTCCTGCGCGGCAATCTCTGTCCCGACGGGGCGGTGATGAAGCCGGCGGCGTGCGACCCGCGCTTTTTCCGTCACGAGGGCCCGGCCCTCGTCTTCGACAGCTATCCGGCGATGAAGGCTGCGATCGACGACGAGGCCCTCCACGTCACGCCCGACCACGTCCTCGTGCTCCGCAACGCCGGCCCACTCGGCGGTCCGGGTTTCCCGGAGTGGGGAATGCTGCCGATCCCGAAGGCGCTCATCAAGCAGGGCCACCGCGACATGCTGCGGCTGTCAGACGCGCGGATGTCCGGCACCTCCTACGGCGCCTGCGTGCTGCACGTCGCGCCTGAGTCCTACATCGGCGGGCCGCTCGCTCTGCTGCGCACCGGCGACATCGTCCGCCTGGACCTAGCGGCGCGCAGTCTCGACATGCTGGTGGAGGAGGACGAACTGGCGCGCCGGCGGGCGGCTTGGACGCCACCGGCGCCGCGCTATGAGCGCGGCTGGGGCTGGATGTTCTCCCGCCACGTCACACAGGCCGACAAGGGCTGCGACTTCGACTTCCTGGAGCGCGACTTCGGCGCGGCCGCCGGTGAACCCGAGATTTACTGACGGGGAGGGGCCGGTCGGACCGGCCGGCCCCGCGTGCCATTCAGTCCGTGCGCAGGCCCTGGAAGGCGAAGAAGGTCCCGCGCTTTTCCCCGTCGGCGAGTACCAGGCGGCCGAGCAGGCGATCGACGCGGGTCGGGCGCGCTTCGCCGGCGAAGAGGCCGTCGACATTGAACAGCGTCTTGACGCCGCTGCCGGGCGGATCTTCGATCGACAGGCTGCCGCTGGCGCGGCAACTCCCTTCCTGCGGGAACAGCGGGCCTTCGATGCTGATCTGCGGCGCGGTCAGCGAGTCCGCCTGGCACGACTGGCGGTCGATCCAGCCCTTGGCAATGCGGACCTCGCAGTAGATCGGTGCCTTCGCCGCACTGATGACGAGGAGCCACTGGCCGTCGGCGGCGCGGGGGTCGCACGCCTGTGCCGCCTCGGCCGGCGCGGTCGGGAGCGCCAGGGCGAACATCAGGGCCGGGACAGCCGCTCCGATCCGCACCGACTCAAGCCTCCCCTCGCACACGCGTCACCGTCGGATACGTGGTCCCCGCACCGCGCGCAACCTCCGGCGGTTGCCGTTCGCCCGACGAGGTAAACCGGGTCGACCGATGGACCCAGACCATCACCGCGTGATGACGATGCGGGTGTTGCGGGGCCCGTAGGACGACACGAGCTGGAACAGCGTCGCGGCGTTGCCCGGGGCGAGCCGCACGCAGCCGTGCGAGGCGGGGCGGCCGAGGGCCTTGACGGCGGTCGTGCCGTGGATCGCGTAGCCGCCGCGGAAGAAGATCGAGTACGGCATCGGCGCATTGTCGTACTTGCGCGAGTACCAGCGGCGGTGAAGCCGTGTCGGGCGATAGCTGCCCGTGGGGGTGACGTAGCCGCGCCGCGCGGTCGACACCGGCCAGGAATAGGCGGGCTTGCCGGCGATCGACACGTACATCCGCTGTTCCGACAGGTCGACGCGGGCGACGACGTTCCCCGCCGCGGCGGGTGTGGCGGCGACGAGCAATCCGATCGCCAGCATCAGCATCGTCGAGGCGGCCACTCTGAGCATCGCTCCCCCTCCCGCGTTCCCCCTTTGAGGTTCCCGGTCAGCAGCTTAGTCGGCGCGCCAGCCCGTCGCCATTGTCGCGAAGACCGCGGAGGGCACCAAACCCTTGCGAGCGGTCAACAATCGGTGATGGGTCAGCTGTCAGGACGAGGGCACGGCCGCCGGCGCGACCGTTGGACGCCTCGTCGCCGGCGGCGGAACGGGTAAGGTGCGCCGCGTCGCACTCGCGATCGGGAGATGTCTGCATGCTCGTCCTCGTGCTCGGGCTCGTCATCTTTCTCGGCAGCCACCTGCTGCCGACGGCGCCGGCGCTGCACGACCGTCTGGTCGCGCGTTTCGGCCTCAATACCTACAAGCTGCTCTATTCGGCCGTCTCCCTCGTCGGTCTGGTCCTGGTGATCTGGGGCTATGGGCTCGCGCGCGCCGAGGGGCCGGCGATCCTCTACGATCCGCCGACGTGGCTGCGCCACCTGACGCTGCTGCTGATGGCGCCCGTCTTCGTGCTGGCGTTCGCCGCCTACCTGCCCGGTCGCATCAGCGCCGCGGTCCGTCACCCCCTTATCACGGCGGTGAAGCTGTGGGCGTTCGCGCACCTGCTCGCGAACGGCGATGCCGCGTCGGTGCTGCTGTTCGCGAGCTTCCTCGCCTGGGGCGTGATCGACCGCATTTCCCTCAAGCGGCGGGAGGCGGCGGCGCGCGTGGCGGTGCCGCGAGGGCCCATCCGCAACGATTTCATCGCGCTCGGCGCCGGGCTCCTTGTTTATGCCGCCTTCGTGACGAAGCTTCACGCTTGGCTGATCGGGGTGCCGGTCGTCTGAGTCGGGCGCCGGCCGTTGCCGTTCCGCTTGGCTCGGTGACACGAACCCTGTAAGCCCACGACACTTCGCGCCGTGCTGCGCCGTCCCTCCGCCGGACGACGGAGAGACCGGCGTTCGTCGTGAACGGTCAGCTTCGTCGAGACGGGGTCGAATGTCGGATATCTTCCACGAGGCCGAGCGCGACTTTAAGCGCGAGCAGATGAAGAAGCTCTGGGAGCGCTTCGGCATCGTCGTGATCGCGATCGCGGTGCTGATCGTCGCCGGAACGGCGGGCTGGCGTGGCTATCTCCACTGGCAGCAGTCGCAGGCGAACGAGTCTGGCGACCTGTTCTTCTCGGCCCTCGAGCTCGCCCAGCAGGAAGACCATTCCGGCGCCGCGACCGCGCTGGCGAGCCTCGCCGAGAGCGGTCCTGCGGGCTACAAGCTGCTCGCCCGCTTCCGGGCGGCGAGCGAATACGCCCAGGCCGGTGACCGCGCGGCCGGCGTCGCCGCCTTCGACGCGATCGCCGCCGACGGGGCCGTGCCGACGCTCTACCGCAACCTCGCCCGTGTGCGGGCGGGCTATCTCGCCCTCGACGACGGCAACCGCGCCGCCGTCGACGAGCGGGTGGCGGCGCTCGCGGTGGGCGAGGGGCCATGGCGCCAGGCGGCGCGCGAGGTCGCGGGTCTCGCGGCCTATTCGGCCGGCGATCTCGCTGCGGCCGAAACCTATTTCCGACAGATCGCGGACGACCGGGCAGCGACGGGCGAGTTCCAGAATCGCGCCCAGTTGATGCTGTCGCTGATCCAGAGCGCGAAACCGCCGGCCGCCGCAAGCGGTGGAGATCCCTCTTGAGTGCGTTCCCGTTCGCCGGTGCTCTGGCGCGTATCGCCGCCGTCGCGCTCTGCGCCGGCCTCGTCACCGGCTGCGAGACGGTGTCCGATGCCGTCTATTCGATCAATCCCTTCGCCGAGAAGGACAAGATCCTTCCCGGAACGCGCACCGCCGTCTTCAACGACGAGGGCTCTGCCGCGCTGGTGCAGCCGGAGGGTGGGGCGCGCGCGGCCTCAATCGGACCGGCCCAGGCCTATGCGGACTGGTCGCAGCCCGGTGGCAACGCCGCCAACGACCCCGGCAACATCGCCTATGACGGCAGCGCGGCGCGGGTCTGGAGCACCTCCATCGGGGGTGGCGGCGGCGGCTCGAGCTTCGGCGGCCTCGGCGGGGGCAAATCGCTGCGCATCTCGGCCCGCCCGGTGGCGGCCGGCGGTCGCCTCTATGTCTATTCCCCCGGTGCCGTCGTCACCTCGCTGTCGCTCACCGGTGGCGGCCGCGGCTGGTCGGTGACGCTCCGGCCGGAGGGCGAGCGCGACATCGCCAACGGTGGCGGCGTCTCCTACGACCAGGGCCGCGTCTATGTCGGCACCGCCTATGGCGCGCTGACGGCGCTCGACGCCGGCTCGGGCTCGCAGGTCTGGACGAAGGAGCTCGAGGCGCCCGCCCGCGGCGCGCCGACCGCCGCCAACGGCAAGGTCTTCGTCGTCACCCAGACCAACGTGGTGTTCGCGATCAATCAGGCCGACGGCGCCGAGCTTTGGTCCTATCGCGGCATCCCCGAGACCGCCGGCCTCGTCGCCAACGCCTCGCCCGCCGTGGTCGGCGACACCGTCGTCGTCCCCTACACCTCGGGCGAGGTCATCGCCTTCAACGCCACCACCGGCGAGCCGAAGTGGTCGGACGCCGTGACGCGGGCGACGCGCACCATGGCGCTCTCCTCGATCAACGATCTGTCGGCGAGCCCGGTGGTGAGCGGCGGTGTCGTCTTCGCCTCCGGTGTCGCCGGGCGCACCATCGCCATCGACCTATCAACCGGCGCCCGCAAGTGGGAGCAGGACGTCGGATCCGCCCACACGCCGATCGTGTCCGGCAACGCGCTGTTCCTCGTCGATCTCGACGACCGCGTCGTCGCGCTCGACCGAAACAGCGGCGCGCCGCTGTGGACGACGCAGCTACCGATCGTGAAGTCGCGCAAGGAGCGGACGAACTGGGCTGGTCCGGTGCTGGCCGGCGGTTCATTGTGGTTCGTCTCCAGCGATTCGAAGCTCGCCTCCGTCGACGCGTCGTCCGGCCAGATCACCAGCACGCGCGCGATCGGCGAGCCATCCTACATTTCGCCGATCGCGGCCTCCGGGCTGATGATCACCGTGTCGGAGAATGGCACGATCTCCGCGTATCGCTGACGCGGGGGAAACGCGAATGCAGCTCAGGGTCGCCATCGTCGGCCGGCCGAACGTCGGCAAGTCGACCCTCTTCAACCGTCTCGTCGGGCGCAAGATCGCGCTCGTCGACGATACACCGGGCGTGACGCGCGACCGGCGCGAGGGCAATGCCCGGCTGTCGGGGATGCGCTTCGTCGCCATCGACACCGCCGGCCTCGATGACGTCGACGCCGAGAGCCTCGCCGGCCGCATGCGCGCGCAGACGGAGGCGGCGATCCGTGAGGCGGACGTCGTGCTGTTCGTCATCGACGCCCGAGCCGGGGTGACGCCCCTCGACGAGCATTTCGCCGAACTGGTCCGCCGCACCGATCGCCCGGTCATTCTCGTCGCCAACAAGTCGGAAGGCCGCGCAGGCGAGTCTGGCGCGCTCGAGGCCTACGCGCTCGGCCTCGGCGACCCGGTTCAGGTCTCGGCCGAGCACGGCGAGGGCATGGCCGACCTGCACACCGTGCTGGCGCGCTTCGAGCCGCCGGAGGAGCCGGAGCTCGCGGACGACACGGCGGAGGTGATCGCCGGGCCGGACGACGACGGCGAGGACGACGCGCCGACGATCGACACGCGGCCCCTGAAGCTCGCCATCGTCGGCCGTCCCAACGCCGGCAAGTCGACGCTGATCAACGCGCTCCTCGGCGAGGAGCGCCTGCTGACGGGTCCCGAGGCCGGCATCACCCGCGATGCGATCACCGTGCCGTGGACCTGGCGCGACCGCCGGGTCGATCTCGTCGACACCGCCGGCCTGCGCCGCAAGGCCAAGGTCGAGGGCAAGCTCGAGCGCCTTTCCGTCGGCGAGACGCTCCGCTCGATCCGCTTTGCTGAGGTCGTCGTGCTGACGCTCGACGCGACGCAGCCCTTCGAGAAACAGGACCTGCAGATCGCCGACCTCGTCGAGCGCGAGGGCCGGGCGATCATCGTCGTCGCCGACAAGTGGGACCTCGTCGAGGACCGCAACGCGACGCTGCGGGCGCTGCGCGAGATGTCGGACCGGCTGCTGCCGCAGCTGCGCGGCGTAACCATTGTGCCGGTCTCGGGTCTCGTCGGCACCGGCCTCGACAAGATGATGCAGGCGGCCTTCGCGGCGCGCGACAGCTGGAGCCGCCGCATCTCGACGGGCCGCCTCAACCGCTGGCTCGGCACCGTCATCGAGCACCATCCGCCGCCGGCGGTGTCGGGGCGGCGCATCAAGCTGCGCTACATGACGCAGGTGAAGAGCCGGCCGCCGCACTTCGTGGTGTTCTGCTCCCGGCCGGAGGCGCTGCCGGACGCCTACATGCGCTACCTGGTCAACGGCCTGCGCGAGCGCTTCGAGCTGCCGGGCGTCCCTATCCGCTTCTCGCTGCGCAAGGGCGACAACCCGTTCGCCGACAAGGACTAGAGCCTCAGGCGAGCGGGGCGGGTGGTTGGAACGCCTTCAGCGACCGGCTCGGGTGGTCGTAGAGGACGCCGGAGACGGCGCACTCCGGCGCAAGCAGGTCGAGGATCGGCGCCACCACGTCTTCCGGGGGCGGCAGGGTCGCCGGATCCTCGCCGGGCATCGCCTGGGCCCGCATCTTGGTGCGCATGGCGCCCGGGTTGACGAGGTTCGCCTTGATCGGTGTGTGCGCGGTCTCGGCCGCGTAGGTGCGCACGATCATCTCGAGGGCGAGCTTCGACGTGGCGTAGAGACCCCAGTAGGGCCGGCTTTTCTGCGAGGCGGTGGACGACAGAAACGCCGCCCGGCCGGCGTCCGACTGGCGCAGCAGCGGGTCGAGCGAGCGGATCAGCCGCCAGTTGGCGGTGACGTTTACCGCCATCACCTCGTCGAACACCTTCGGATCGATGTGGCCGATCGGCGACAGCGGCCCGAGCATGCCGGCGTTGCCGACGAGCACGTCGAGGCGGCCCCAGCGCTCGTGGATCGAAAGGCCGAGGCGGTCGAGGGCGGGCATGTCCCGGAGGTCGACAGGCACCAGCGTCGCGGCCGAGCCGCCGGCGGCACGGATCTCGTCGTCGAGCTCCTCCAGCGCCCCGACGGTGCGCGACAGGGCAATGACGTGAGCGCCGGCCGCTCCGAGAGCGAGCGCCAGGGCACGGCCGATGCCGCGCGAGGCGCCGGTGACGAGGGCGATGCGCCCCTCGAAGCGAGGATCCATCCGGCGTGTCCGTAGCTAGTGGGTCAGGAAACCTCGGCGAGCAGCGAGAGCTGCCGCACGGTTTCCTTCTCCTGGCGGTCGGTGAGGCGGGTCGGGTAGTCGCCCGTGAAGCAGGCGTCGCAGAACTGCGGATGCCGCGGATCGCGCCGCGTCTCCCCGACGGCGCGGTAGAGGCCGTCGATCGACAGGAAGGCGAGGCTGTCGACCTTGATGAAGCGGGCCATCTCCTCGACCGTCATGCGGGAAGCGATCAGCTTCGACTTCTCCGGGGTATCGACGCCGTAGAAGCAGGAATCGGTCGTCGGCGGCGAGGCGATGCGCATGTGCACCTCGGCCGCGCCGGCGTCGCGCATCATTTCGACGATCTTGAGCGAGGTGGTGCCGCGCACGATCGAATCGTCGATGAGCACGATCCGCCGGCCCTCGATGAGGGCGCGGTTGGGGCTGTGCTTCAGCTTGACGCCCATGTGGCGGATGGCGTCGGACGGCTCGATGAAGGTCCGCCCGACATAGTGGTTGCGGATGATGCCGAGCTCGAACGGCAGCCCCGCCTCCTGCGAGTAGCCGATCGCCGCCGGCGTGCCGGAATCGGGCACCGGCACGACCAAGTCGACGTCGGCTGGCGATTCCCGCGCGAGCTCGGCGCCGATCTTCTTGCGCACGTCGTAGACGTTGCGGCCCTCGACGTTGGAGTCTGGCCGGGCGAAGTAGACGTACTCGAAGACGCAGAAGCGCGACTTCAGGCGCTGGAAGGGGAACAAGCTCTCGATGCCGGTCTCGGTGATCACCACCATCTCGCCCGGCTCGATGTCGCGGATGAAGGTGGCGCCGATGATGTCGAGGGCGCAGGTCTCCGACGCGAGCACGAAGGCGTCGTCGAGGCGGCCGAGCAGGAGCGGCCGCACGCCGAGCGGATCGCGGCAGCCGATCATCTTCTTCTCCGACAGGGCCACCAGCGCGTAGGCGCCCTCGAGCTGGCGGAGCGCCGTGATGAAGCGCTCGACCAGCGGGCCGGGCTCGCTCGTCGCGATCAGGTGGATGATCGTCTCGGTGTCGGATGTCGACTGGAAGATCGAGCCGCGGTTCTGCAGCCGGCGCTGCAGCGTCATGGCGTTCGTCAGGTTGCCGTTGTGGGCGACCGAGAAGCCGCCGCCGGCGAACTCCGCAAACAGCGGCTGCACGTTGCGCAGGATCTGGCCACCGGTGGTGGCGTAGCGGGTGTGGCCGATGGCGCGGTCGCCCTTCAGGCGCTCCATCACCGAGGGCTTCGTGAAGTTGTCGCCGACGAGGCCGATATAGCGCTCGGGGACGAACTGGTGGCCGTCGAAGGAGACGATGCCCGCAGCTTCCTGGCCGCGGTGCTGCAGCGCGTGCAGCCCAAGCGCCACCAGCGCGGCCGCCTGATCGTGGCCGAACACGCCGAAGACGCCGCACTCCTCGTGGAGATGGTCGTCGTCGAAGGCGTGGCCGCCGAAGCCGACCTCTGAGGATGAAGGGCCGCCAGAGGCGGCGTCTCGCGAGGGGGTCGGTGCGTCACCGGCCGCGGCGGACCCGTCGTTCATCGTCTCGCTCGAACCACTCTGCGGTTCGCGACAAAAGACCATTCGCCGGACCCGACTATTGGCCGTTGCTGCCGCTCGATTGAATCAACTGGTTGAGCCCCTGGCGGGCTCCCGAGCCGTAGCTCGCATCGGACTGCTGGTCGGTCGTCGGTGGTATTCCGGCCGGAGCCCCGCCGGTGGGAGCGGGGGCGCCGTCGGTCGGCGCAGGCTCCGAACCGGCTGGCGGCGTCGCTGCCGGCGGCGTCCGGTTGCCGCCAGGTATATAGCGATCGAGGATCGATCGGTCAGGGGCGTCGGGCAGGGCTGCGACAAGTTGCGTGCCGAGATTGTCGAGCATCGGCTTCGAGCGCGCCTGCGCCACCCACGCCGGCTGCTGCACCGGCGGCACCAGGAAGTTGAAGAACAACATCGCCACGACGATCAGGAGCAGGCCGCGCGCCGCCCCGAAGACGAAGCCGAGCGTCCGGTCGAGGATGCCGATCTTACTGTCGATGACGAAGTCGGAGATCTTCATCGTGATGATGCTGACGATGATCAGCGTGAGGAAGAAGATGCCGCCGATGGCGATGCCGAGCGATACGTACTCGTTGCTGACGTACTGCCGCACGAGCGGCAACAGGTCGTCGTAGAAGAAGTAGGCGGCCGCAGCGGCGGCGACCCACGAGGCTATCGACAGCACCTCGCGGACGAAGCCGCGCAGCATGGCCAGGAAAGCCGAGATCAGGATGACGACGAGAACGAGCCCGTCGAGCAGCGTCACCGACATTGTTCGGACAACCTCACTCGCGTGGCACGACCACGACGCCTCGTTTCATCACCGCGCATTCCCGCTCCGCTGAGGCGCGCCGACACGCTGGACGCCGGCTCGGGTGGGAGGGGAGAGTTCACCATCGTCGATCGATGAAGCCGCGACTCGGCCGACAAGATCAAGCAGCGTCCGTAACCCGGTGACGTCGATCCGGCGCTCCCGGACCTCGTCCCCGATCGAACCTTCCGGCAAGACGGCCTGCCGGAAGCCGAGCTTTTCCGCTTCCTTGAGGCGTGTCGAGACGCGCCCGACGGGGCGGATCCCCCCCGTCAGACTGACTTCGCCGAAATAGACGCAATCGGCAGGCAGGGCAACCCCGCTCAGGGACGACAGCAGCGCCGCCGCCACCGCGAGGTCGGCCGCCGGCTCGACGATCCTGAGGCCGCCGGCAACGTTGAGATAGACGTCGTTGACGCCGAAGCGGATACCGCAGCGAGCTTCCAGCACGGCGAGGATCATCGACAGGCGGTTGCCATCCCAGCCGACGGTGGCGCGGCGCGGGTTGGCGAGCGGCGAGGGGGCGACGAGGGCCTGGATCTCGACGAGCAGCGGCCGCGTGCCTTCCACGCCGGCAAACACCGCCGTGCCCGGGCTCGTGCGGTCGCGGTCGCCGAGGAAGAGCTCGGACGGGTTGAGCACCTCCTTCAGGCCCTGGCCGGTCATCTCGAAGACGCCGATCTCGTCGGTCGGGCCGAAGCGGTTCTTCGTCGTCCGCAGGATGCGGAAGGGGCCACTGCCGTCGCCCTCGAAGCCCATTACCGCATCGACCATGTGCTCGACGACGCGCGGGCCGGCGATCTGGCCGTCCTTGGTGACGTGGCCGACGAGCACCAGGGCGGCGCCGGACTGCTTGGCGTAGCGGATCAGGGCGTGCGAGGACGCCCGCACCTGGCTGACGGTGCCGGGGGCCGACTCGATCGAAGCGGTCCACGCCGTCTGGATCGAATCGATGACGATCAGGGCCGGCGGCGGCGCGGCGGTGAGCGTCGCAAGGATGTCTTCCACCGAGGTCTCCGCGGCGAGCCCGACGGCGCTGCCGGCGAGGCCGAGCCGCTGAGCCCTGAGGCGCACCTGGTCGGCCGCCTCCTCGCCGGTGATGTAGACAACGCGTCCGCCCTGTGCGGCAATCGCCGCGGCCGCCTGCAGGAGCAGCGTCGACTTGCCGATGCCTGGGTCGCCGCCGAGCAGGATCGCCGAGCCGCGCACGAAGCCGCCGCCGGTCACCCGGTCTAGTTCGGCGATGCCGGAAGCGGTGCGCGGTGCCGCCGCTCCCTCGCCCTCGAGTCTCCCGAGGGGCACGATGCGGCCTGGCCGCGCCGCCGGCAGCGGGCCACTGGCGGCCTCTTCGACGATCGAGTTCCATTCACCGCACGCCTCGCAGCGGCCGTTCCAGCGGTTGGTGATGTTTCCGCAGGACTGGCAGACGAACTGGCTGCGGGCGCGCGCCATCAGGCCGCGCCGGTGTAGTCGCGTGAGAAGCGGCTGCCGAGGTGGGTGAGCACCTCGTAGCCGATGGTGCCGGCGTGGGCCGCGATGTCGTCGACCGGCACATGGTCGCCGAACAGCTCGATCCAGTCGCCGCGCCGCGCGGCGGCGGGCGGTACGTCGGTGACGTCGTAGATCAGCAGGTCCATCGAGACCCGGCCGACCAGGGGCACGCGGTGGCCGGCGAGCCAGCCGACGGCGCCGCCGGCCCCGTCGCTCGAGCCGGCAGCGCGCGGGAAGCCATCGGCGTAGCCGATGCCGACGACGGCGAGCCGGCTCGGACGGGAGAGCGTCTTGGCCGCACCGTAGCCGACCGATTCGCCGCCGCCCGCCTCGCGGATCTTGATGATGCGGCCCTCGAGCCGGGCGACGGGCCGCATCGGATTTGCGAGACCCGCGACCGCCCGGCCGCCGTAGACGGCGATGCCGGGGCGCACGAGGTCGAAGTGGGTGGCTGGCAGCGCCAGGGTGGCGGCGGAGTTCGCCAGCGAGGCGGGAATGTCCGGGAACAGCGCCCGTGCCGCCTGGAAGGCCTCGATCTGGCGGGCGTTCAGCGGATGGTCCGGCGTGTCGGCGCAGGCGAGGTGGCTCAACAGCAGCGTCAGGCCGAGGTGTGGTCGCAACGTCGCGCTGGCGGCGACCGTCGCCGCGACGTCGCGGGCGAGGCCGAGGCGGTTCATGCCGGTGTCGACGTGCAGCGCCGCCGGTAGCGGCCGGCCACGGGAGCGGCCGAGGGCGGCCCAGTCTTCGACCTCCTCGAGGCTGCCGAGCACCGGACGAAGGCCGGCGTCGGCGACGAGCGCGGCGGCGCCAGGGGGAAAGCCGTTCAGAACGTAGACGGTGGCGTCCGGCGCGATCGCCTTCGCGCCGAGAGCCTCGGCGATGGTGGCGGTGAAGAAGGTGCGACAGCCGGCGTCGGCCAGCGTTCCCGTCGCCGCCTCGAGGCCGATGCCGTAGCCGTCACCCTTCACGACGCCGGCACATTCGCTCGGCCCGGAGCGGGCCGCGAGGCTGCGCCAGTTGTCGGCCAGCGCGGCGAGATCGATCGTCAGGCGCCCACCCGCCAGGTGGTCGGTCTCGTCGAGGAGCACCGGGCGCACCGGCGCGGCGAGGGCGGACGGGTCGACCGGTCGATGCATCGCCGCCTTCGGCATCCTCAGTCCCTGTCCGGGAGGTGGTACTCGCGCGCGAGGTTCGAAAAGCGCGTCACCTCTGCATCGAATTGCAGCGGAACCGTGCCCGTCGGTCCGTGACGCTGCTTGCCGACGATGACCTCGGCGACGCCGGCGACCGCCTCCATCTCCGCCTGCCACTTGAAGAACTCCTCGGAGCCCTCCTTCGGCTTGTGGTTCTTCAGATAGTACTCCTCGCGAAAGACGAACATGACGACGTCGGCGTCCTGCTCGATCGAGCCCGATTCGCGCAGGTCCGACAGCTGCGGCCGCTTGTCGTCGCGCGATTCGACCTGGCGCGACAGCTGCGACAGCGCGACGATTGGCAGATCGAGCTCCTTGGCGAGCGCCTTCAGGCCGGTGGTGATCTCGGTGATCTCCTGCACGCGGTTCTCGCCGCGCCGGCCGGAGCCCTGCAGGAGCTGCAGGTAGTCGACGATCAACAGGTCGAGCCCGCGCTGGCGCTTCAGGCGGCGGGCGCGGGCGGCGAGCTGGCCGATCGAGATGCCGCCGGTCTGGTCGATGTAGAGCGGCAGCGCCTGGATCTCCTGCGCCACCGCGGCGATGCGGTCGAACTGCTCGGCGTCGATCGAGCCGCGCCGGATCAGCGACGACGAGACGCCGGACTGCTCGGCGATGATGCGCGTGGCGAGCTGCTCGGCCGACATCTCGAGCGAGAAGAAGCCGACGATGCCGCCGTCCTCGGCGTGCGGGCTGCCGTCGGCGGAGGCGCCGGGCCGGTAGTTGCGGGCGATGTTGTAGGCGATGTTGGTGGCGAGCGCCGTCTTGCCCATGGCGGGACGGCCCGCGAGGATGACGAGGTCGGAGCGCTGCAGGCCGCCCATCAGGCGGTCGAGGTCGTTGAGGCCGGTGGCGAGGCCCGAGAGGCCGCCCGAGCGCTGGTAGGCGGCCGCCGCCATGTCGAAGGCGGTCGCCAGCGCATCCGAGAAGGCCTGGAAGCCGCCTTCGTAGCGCCCGGTCTCGGCGAGTTCGTAAAGACGCCTCTCGGCGTCCTCGATCTGCACCTTCGGCGGCGCCTCGATCGGCGAGTCGAAGGCGATGTTGACCATGTCCTCGCCGATGCGGATCAGCGAGCGCCTGAGCGCGAGGTCGAAGATCGTCCGGCCGTGGTCCTCGGCGTTGATGATCGTCGTCGCGTCGGCGGCCATCCGCAGCAGGTACTGCGTCACCGACAGGTCGGCGATCTGCTCGTCGGCGGCGAAGAAGGTCTTGAGCGTGATGGGCGAGGCGTTCTTGCCGGCCCGCACCAGCTGCGACGTCTTCTCGAAAATGCGGCGGTGCGCCTCGAAAAAGAAGTGGCCTGCCTCGAGGAAGTCGGAGACCCGGTAGAAGGTCTCGTTGTTCATCAGGATGGCGCCGAGCAACTGGCGCTCGAGCTCGACATTGTGCGGCGGCAGCCGGTTGAAGGCGGCGGCGTCGAGCTTGCGGGCGGTGGCTTCCATGGCGGTTCGGCGTCCTCGGAACGGCGGCCGACCGAGTTACCGCGACACGGCCGGGACCGGCCAGCCCCGCGGGCCGGTTGTCCCCGCTAAACTCCTGCGGCGGCCGCCGTGAAGGTTAGGTGATTCGCCGCCGCTTGACGTGCGCGCCGCGTCGTCTCCCGTCACTCGCCGGCGAGACGCAACGACGTGCGGGCCTGCTCGCGCTCCCGCAGCCGGCTCTCCTCCAGGAAGATGTAGTCGCGCGTCCGCGGCACCGCGTGCTGGTCGCGGGCGAACTGGATCTGGAAGTTCATCATGTCCTGGTGGCGGAAGGCCGTCTCGGAGGCGGCGAGATAGAACTCCCACATCCGGCAGAAGCGCTCGTCATACAGCGCCTTCGCCTCCTCGCGGCGCGCCAGGAAGCGCTCGCGCCAGGCCCGCAGCGTCTCGGCATAGTGCAGGCGGAGGATCTCGATGTCGGTGGTGATCAGCCGCTGGCGCTCGATCACCGGCACCACCTCCGACAGGGCCGGGATGTAGCCGCCGGGGAAGATGTACTTCTGGATCCACGAGTTGGTGTCGCCCGGCCCGTCGAAGCGGCCGATCGAGTGCAGCACCATGATGCCGTCCGGCTTCAGGAGCTGCTTCACCTTGGCGAAGTACTCCTCGAAGTGACCGACGCCGACGTGCTCGAACATGCCGACCGAGACGATGCGGTCGAAGGGGCCCTCCAGCGTCCGGTAGTCGCGCAGCTCGAAGCGTGCCCGGCCGGAGAGGCCTCGCTCGGCGGCACGCGCGTTGGCGACGCCGTACTGCTCCTCCGACAGGGTCACCCCGGTGACGTCGGCTTCGCAGACGTCGGCGAGATAGAGCCCGAGGCCGCCCCAGCCGCAGCCGATGTCGAGCACCTTCTGGCCCGGCGAGATCATCAGCTTGGCGGCGAGGTGGCGCTTCTTGGCCAGCTGCGCGCTCTCGATGTCGTCGTTGGGCTGCTCGAAGTAGGCGCAGGAATACTGCCGGTCGGCATCCAAGAAGAGCCGATAGAGGGCGCCGTCGAGGTCGTAGTGGTGGGCGACGTTGCGGCGGGCTCGCTTCTCGGTGTTGTGCTGGCGCAGGCGGCGCGTCGCCACGCGCCACAAGCCGCGCAGCTTCGCCGGCCAGGTCGGCTGCGAATCGCCCCGCAGGTTGCTCAGCAACACGTCGAGAAGATCGTAGATCGATCCCTGTTCGACGATCACCTTGCCGTCCATGAAGGCTTCGCCGAATTTCAGCTCTGGGTCGAGGATGATGGCACGCTCGGTCGCCGCATCGACGAACCGCGCCCGCACCGGTCTTCCGAGGCCGTCGCCGAAGCGGCGCAACCGTCCGTCGGAACCGACGATCTCAAGTGCCCCGTGCGTCACCGCGCGCGACAGGATGGCTTCCAGCACACGAATCATTTCCGGCCCCCGGGCGCGGGAAAGGCGCAAGCCTCGGTACGGAGGGGGATCGTATTCGGCCGTTCTCCACCACTCAAGTGGGTGTGTGCAAACGCGAAAAGGACGCGGCGTCGAACGCCGCGTCCTGATTGCTGCAAAAGTATGACGGACCGGGGCTTCGCCCCGGCCGCGTCCGGTCAGGCCTCGGCGCGCTCGCCGCGATCCTCGCCTTCGTCCTCGTCTTCTTCCGGCTCGAACTCGAAGCCGGTGTCGCGCTGGTTGAGGCTCTCGCCACGCGCCTGGCGCTCCGCCTCATCGGCCGAGCGGGCGACGTTCAGGGTCACCGCGACGACGACTTCCGGGTGCAGCACGATGCGGACGGTGTGCAGGCCGATCGACTTGATCGGCTGCTGCAGGTCGACCTGCGTGCGGTTCACCGAGAAGCCGGCCGCCTCAATGGCGTCGGCGATGTCGCGGGTCGTGACCGAACCGTAGAGCTGGCCGGTCTCGCCCGCCTGGCGGATGGCGGTGAACGACTTGCCCTCGAGCTTCTCGCCGACGGCCTGGGCCTCGCTCCTGCGCTCGAGGTTGCGCGCCTCGAGGTGGACCCGCTCGTGCTCGAATCGCTCGCGGTTCGAGGCGGTAGCGCGCAGCGCCTTGCCCTTCGGCAGCAGGAAGTTGCGGGCGAAGCCGTCGCGGACGCGGACGACGTCGCCCATCTGGCCGAGCTTGGCGATGCGCTCGAGCAGGATGACTTGCATGGGTTTGCTCCTGTGGACTGTCCCGCCCCTGGTGGGCGGTTAGAGACCGGAAGTCCGTGTCGGGCTCCGGCCCCAGGCCGAGACCGCGGATGCGCCGGACGGATCACCCGCCCGGCGCCGCGACCTCAACGGATGACGTAGGGCAGCAGGCCGAGGAAGCGGGAGCGCTTGATCGCCTTGGCGAGCTCGCGCTGCTTCTTCTGCGACACCGCGGTGATGCGGGAGGGGACGATCTTGCCGCGCTCGGAGATGTAGCGCTGCAGCAGCTTGACGTCCTTGTAGTCGATCTTCGGCGCGTTGGCGCCGGAGAACGGGCACGTCTTGCGGCGGCGGAAGAACGGGCGGCGGGTGGGAAGCTGTGCGATATCAACGGCCATGACGCGTCACTCCTGTCCGGCGGCGTCGTCGTCGCGCCGCGGACGGCGCTCACCACGGTCACGATCGCGATCACGGCCACCGCCGAAGTCGCGGCCGCCACCGAAGTCGTCGCGATCACGGCGACGGCGGTCGTCGCGGTCGCGCTTCTGCAGCATCACCGACTGCGCTTCCTCGTGCTCTTCCACGCGGATCGTCAGATAGCGCAGCACGTCCTCGTTGATGCGCATCTGGCGCTCCATCTCGGCCACGGCGGCCGGCGGGGCGTCGATGTTCATCAGCGCGTAGTGCGCCTTGCGGTTCTTCTTGATGCGGTAGGCGAGGGGCTTCACCCCCCAGTTCTCGACCTTGGCGATCTGGCCGCCGTTCTGCTCGATAACGCCCTTGAACTGCTCGACGAGCGCATCGACCTGCTGGCTCGACACGTCCTGTCGGGCCATGAACACATGTTCGTAGAGTGGCATGGATTGCCGCCTTTCCTCGTTCACGTGCACGGCCGGCGCGGAGCCTCGTCGAAGCCTCTTTCAGGAAAGGCGTCGAGTTGCGTCGTCTTCGCGAGCGGAGACACGGGACGATGGGTGATCGCGCCACCCGCCGCCGCGCCGCCGGAACAAGTCCGATCGGCACAGCCGTCCGTTCAGCCCCCGGCCGGAGCCAGTGCATCGCACGTGCTTTTAACGACACTGGCGGCGGATGCAAGCATTCGGCGCGAATCACCGGTCGCCCACTTCGCCGCACGGCCCCCGAATGCCGTGCCGGACTTGACTTCCCGAGACCGAGGCGCCTTTGTCGAGACGCCGTTCGCTGCCTGACCGGGGGCGGACGCTGACGCGAAGTCGACGCCGTCGAGAAGATCAGGACTATCGCACCCCCATGACCACCGCCTTCACCTTTCCGGGCCAGGGCAGCCAGAGCGTCGGCATGGGCCGCGCCCTCGCCGAGAGCCACGCCGCGGCGCGGCGGGTGTTCGAGGAGGTGGACGAGGCGCTCGGAGAATCGCTCTCGACCGTGATTTTCGAAGGCCCCGAGGAGGCGCTGACGCTGACGGCCAACGCCCAGCCGGCCCTGATGGCGACCTCGATCGCGACGCTGCGGGTGCTCGAGGCGACCGGCGTCGACGTCGCCATGACGGCCCGCTTCGTCGCCGGCCATTCGCTCGGCGAGTATTCGGCGCTGGTGGCGGCGAACAGCCTGTCGGTGACCGACGCCGCGCGCCTGCTCAGGGCCCGCGGTCGTGCCATGCAGGACGCGGTGGCGGCGGGCGAGGGCGCCATGGCCGCCTTGCTGGGTGTCGATCTCGACGTCGCCGCCGCCGTCGCGGCGGAGGCCGCCGAGGATGACGTCTGTGACGTCGCCAACGACAATGCACCGGGACAGGTCGTTCTTTCCGGCTCGAAGGCCGCCATTGACCGCGCCGTCGCCATCGCCAAGACGCGCGGCGCCAAGCGCGCCGTGATTCTCGCCGTCAGCGCGCCCTTCCACTGCTCGCTGATGGCGCCCGCCGCCGAGATCATGGCCGAGGCGCTCGCCGCCACGACCGTGCGGGCGCCGATTGTGCCGCTCTACGCCAACGTCACCGCCGCGCCCGTCACCGACCCGGCCGAGATCCGGCGCCTGCTCGTCGAGCAGGTGACGGGCACCGTGCGGTGGCGCGAGAGCGTCGCGGCGCTCGCGGCCGGCGGCGTCGACTGCTTCGTGGAGATCGGCGCCGGCACGGTGCTGACGGGACTTGCGAAGCGGATCGCCAAGGATGCGCGGGCCTTCGCGGTGGGCACCCCCGCCGATGTCGAGGTGTTCGGCGAGCGTCTCGCCGGCTGACGGAGTGGCTGACATGTTCGATCTGACGGGTCGCCGTGCCCTCGTCACCGGCGCGAGCGGCGGCATCGGCGAGGCGATCGCAGCGTCTCTTCACGCCCGTGGCGCAACTGTCGCCGTGTCCGGCACGCGTCGCGAGAAACTCGAGGCGCTGGCGGTCCGCCTCGGTGATCGGGTCCACGTGCTGCCGGCCAATCTCGCCGATCGAGCCGAGGTGGCCGCCCTGTTTCCCGCAGCCGACGCCGCGATGGGCCAGGTTGACATCCTGGTCAACAACGCCGGTATCACCCGCGACAACCTGTTCATGCGGATGAAGGACGAGGAGTGGGACGCCGTCCTCGAGGTCAACCTCACGGCTGGCTTCCACCTCGCCCGGGCGGCGCTGCGCGGCATGATGCGCCGCCGTCACGGCCGGATCATCGCCATCACCTCCGTCGTCGGTGTCACTGGAAACGCCGGCCAGGGCAACTATGCGGCGGCCAAGGCCGGCATGATCGGCATGACGAAGGCGCTCGCCAAGGAAGTGGCGAGCCGCAACATCACCGTCAACACCGTCGCCCCCGGCTTCATCGCGACCGCCATGACCGACGTGCTGGACGAGAAGCAGCGCGACGCGATCCTCTCCGCAGTGCCGGCCGGCCGGCTCGGCACCCCCGACGACGTCGCCGCGGCGTGCGTCTATCTCGCCAGCGACGAGGCGGCCTACGTCACCGGTCAGACCCTCCACGTGAACGGTGGCATGGCGATGGTCTGAGCGGAGTTTTCCGTGCGGAAACCGACCCTTGGCGGGTCTGGCGGTGCGCTGGCAATGGCTGGGAAAGTGTGTTACCTAGCCCCGGCCGAGCGCGGCTTCCGATCCCGGAACGCCCGATGCTGGCCTGTCGCCATGCGTGGGTGATCCGACGGAGCTCTGGGGTCTCCCAAATCTTCCCACGTGAACGAGCGAGATCCGGACGCCAACGGACTCCTGTGTGAACCGAACGAAACCAATCGAGGATTGAGCATGAGCGACATCGCTGAGCGGGTGAAGAAGATCGTGATCGAGCACCTCGGCGTCGACGCCGAGAAGGTGACCGAGAATGCGAGCTTCATCGACGATCTCGGAGCGGACAGCCTGGACACCGTCGAACTCGTGATGGCGTTCGAGGAAGAGTTCGGCGTCGAGATCCCCGATGACGCCGCCGAGACCATCCTCACCGTCGGCGATGCGGTGAAGTTCCTCGAGAAGAACGCCAACTGAGACGGCGCCGGGAGCCGGCGCCGGCAGTGCCAGCGCCGCCGGCGCGGCTTACCCCTCTGAAGCGAACGGCGTCCTGATCGATGCGACGAGTGGTCATAACCGGTCTCGGAATGATCACGCCGCTTGGCAGCGGCGTGGAAGCGACATGGTCGCGTCTCCTCGCCGGTGAGAGTGGTGCCGCGCGCATCGAGAGCTTCGACGTGTCGGACCTGCCGTGTCAGGTGGCGTGCCAGATCCCGCGTGGAGACGGCACCAACGGTACCTACCGGCCGGACGACTGGATGGAGCCGAAGGAGCAGCGGAAGGTGGACGAGTTCATCGTCTACGCCGTCGCCGCCGCCCATCAGGCGCTCGAAGACGCCGACTGGAAGCCGACCCGCTACGAGGACCAGATCCGCACCGGCGTTCTGGTCGGATCCGGCATCGGCGGGCTGATCGGCATCGAGGACGCATCCATCACGCTTCGCGACCGTGGGCCGCGCCGCATCTCTCCTTTCTTCATCCCCGGCCGGCTGATCAACCTTGCCTCCGGCTACGTGTCGATCCGGCACGGGCTGAAGGGGCCGAACCACGCCGTCGTGACGGCGTGTTCGACCGGAGCGCACGCGATCGGCGACGCCGCGCGCCTGATCGCTCTCGACGATGCCGACGTGATGGTGGCCGGTGGAACCGAATCGCCGATCGGCCGGCTCTCCATCGCCGGCTTCAGCGCGGCGCGGGCATTGTCGACCGGCTTCAACGACCGCCCGACTGAGGCTTCGCGTCCCTATGACCGGGACCGTGACGGGTTCGTCATGGGCGAGGGGGCCGGCGTCGTCGTGCTCGAGGCGCTCGACCACGCGCTTGCACGAGGCGCCCGCATCTATGCCGAGGTGATCGGCTACGGCATGTCGGGCGACGCCTACCACATCACCGCGCCCTCCGAAGACGGCGACGGCGCTTTCCGCTGCATGACCGCGGCACTGAAGCGGGCGGGGATCTCTGCCGCCGATCTCGACTACATCAACGCGCACGGCACCTCGACGATGGCCGACACCATCGAACTCGCCGCTGTCGAGCGCGTCGTCGGCAACGCCGCCGCCACCCTGTCGATGTCGTCGACGAAGTCGGCCACGGGCCACCTGCTCGGCGCCGCGGGATCGGTCGAGGCGATCTTCTCCGTGCTCGCTATCCGCGACCAGGTCGTTCCCCCGACGATCAACCTCGACAACCCATCGGTGGAGACCGCCATCGATCTCGTTCCCCATCAGGCGAAGCATCGTCAGGTGCGGACAGTGCTGTCGAATTCCTTCGGGTTCGGCGGTACCAACGCGTCGCTCGTGTTCCGCCAGTACGAGACCTGACGCGACCGGGCCGGGCCGACGTTCCCCGTGCCATAAAGATGTCGATTGACGGCGGCACCAGTGAGGGGCCGCCGATGGGCAGCCCGATCCGCCGCACGGCGGCGGGCCAGCCTGCGGTCGGGAGCCGGAGGAAGCTGCGCCGTCATGAGTGAGGACGACGACACGACGCCGCCACCGCGGGGCCC
Organism: Pseudoxanthobacter soli DSM 19599; assembly: GCA_945898215.1. GTDB lineage: Bacteria > Pseudomonadota > Alphaproteobacteria > Rhizobiales > Segnochrobactraceae > CAMDHY01. The sequence goes on from CAMDHY010000005.1 coordinate 65,759, forward strand.
GCGGCCCCCGCGACCGACGCCGCGCAGTCCGCGCGAGGCGATCCATCCGGAGCAGGCCCCACCGCCGCCGACGCGCTCCCGTGCCGCCCGCAACCCCCTCGTCATCGTGATGAACTTCGTGCTGACGATGGCCGTGTTCGCCGTGCTCGGCGTCGGCGCCCTCGTCTACTGGGGAAGCGTCCAGTACACCGAGCCGGGCCCGCTCGGCGAGGATCGCGCCGTCATCATCGAGCCCGGCTCCGGCCTCAGCGCCATCTCCGAGACCCTCGCCTCGCACGGCGTGATCAGCGACCCGTGGGTCTTCCTCGGTGTGTCGAAGCTCTACGGCACCGAGGATCAGTTCAAGGCCGGCGAGTACCTGTTCCGCGCCCACATGAGCATGAGCGAGGTGATGGACACGATCATCGCCGGCCGCTCGGTGCAGCACTCCCTGACGATCCCCGAGGGACTGACGAGCGCCCAGATCGTGGAGCGTCTGAAGCAGGATCCAATCCTCACCGGCACCGTCGCGGCGATCCCGCCCGAGGGAGCACTGCTGCCTGAAACCTACAAGTTCACCCGCGGCACGACCCGCCAGCAGATGCTCGAGCGGATGCAGCGCTCGCAGGAGCAGGCGCTCGACGACATCTGGGCGCGGCGCAATCCGGACATTCCGATCGATTCGCCCGAGGACCTGGTCGTGCTCGCCTCGATCGTCGAGAAGGAGACCGGCAAGGCGGACGAGCGCACCCGCGTTGCCGGCGTCTTCATCAACCGCCTGAATAAGCGGATGCGGCTGCAGTCCGACCCGACCATCCTCTACGGCATCTATGGGGGCACGGCCTGGCTGCGGCCGCGCACCATCCTGCGGTCCGACCTGCAGCGTCCGAACCCCTACAACACCTACCAGATCGCCGGCCTGCCGCCGGGGCCGATCGCCAATCCCGGCCGCGAATCGCTCGAGGCGGTGGCGAACCCGTCGCGCACCGAGGAGCTCTATTTCGTCGCGGACGGGACGGGCGGCCACGTCTTCGCCGTGACGCTCGACGAGCACAACCGCAACGTCGCCCGCTGGCGGGAGATCGAGCAGCAGCGCCGCGACGCCCAACCCGCAGCGCCGGCCAACTGATGCGCCGGCCGAGCTCCGATGGGGCCGTCCCGACCGCCGTCCTGCCCCGTGGCGACGGAGACCGTTGCCGATGACGGTGTCGAGCATGACCGGCTTCTCGCGCGCCTCCGGGGCGTCCGCAACCGGCCAGTGGGTTTGGGAACTCCGCTCGGTGAACGGCCGCGGGCTCGAGCAGCGCCTGCGCCTGCCTCCGGGCTTCGACGATGTCGAGACGGAGGCGCGGGGCCGCATCGCCAAGGCGTTCGCGCGCGGCAACATCGGCGCCACGCTGACGGTCGAGACGATCTCGGCCGGCGGCTTCCGTCTCAACGAGGCGGCACTCGCGGCCGTCATCGACGCGGCCGAACGCGTGCGGGCGCGCGTGCCGTCGGCGACGATCTCGGCTGACGGGCTGCTGGCGTTGCGGGGCGTCCTCGAGCCCGTCGACGCCGCCCGCGGCGAGGACGACGATCGTGCTCTTCGCCGGGACGTTCTCGACGGTCTCGACCAGGCCCTCGTCGCCCTCGCGGCCGCCCGCCGGGCGGAAGGGCGGGCAGTCGCGGCGGTCATCGAGGGACAATTGGCGCGCCTGGGTGACCTGACGACCGCCGCCGCGGCCACCGACGGGCGGCGCCCGGAGGCGATCCGCGCCCGTCTCACCGAACAACTGCGCCGCATCCTCGATGCCGCCCCGGCCTTCGACCCCGAGCGCCTGCATCAGGAGGCAGCCCTCATCGCCTCGCGCGCCGACGTGCAGGAGGAGATCGACCGCCTTCTCGCCCACGTCGGCCAGGCGCGGGCGCTGCTGGCCGAGGGCGGACCCGTCGGCCGGCGGCTCGATTTCCTCGCCCAGGAGTTCGGCCGCGAAGCGAACACCCTGTGCTCCAAGTCGAACGATCCCGAGCTGACGCGTCTCGGCCTCGAGCTGAAGGCGACGATCGAGCAGTTCCGCGAGCAGGTTCAGAACCTCGAATGAGGGACGCCGGCTCGCCCGGCGCTCCGTTTGTCCCCTGGAGGAAGCGTTGACGACCCCCGCGCCCTCGATCGCCCGCCGCGGCATGATGATCGTGCTGTCGTCGCCCTCCGGGGCCGGCAAGTCGACGCTCGCGCGCAACCTGTTGCGCGACCGCGAAGAGGATGGCCGCCTGACCCTGTCCGTCTCGGTGACGACGCGCGCCCGCCGCGGCAGTGAGATCGACGGCGTCGATTACCGGTTCCTGACGGCGCGCCAGTTCGAGCAGATGCGCGACCGCGGCGAACTCCTCGAGTGGGCGCAAGTGCACGGCAACTTCTACGGCACGCCGAAGGACACCGTCGAGCAGGCCCTTGAGAGCGGTCTCGACGTGCTGTTTGACATCGACTGGCAGGGGGCGCGCCAAATCCGCGAGGCGGTGCCCCAGGACGTCGTCTCGATCTTCGTGCTGCCGCCCTCTGCAACCGAGCTTCGGCAGCGCCTCGAGCGTCGCGCCGAGGACGCCCCGGAGGTCATCGCCAACCGCCTGCGCAATGCGAGCACTGAGCTCGAGCGCTGGGGCGAATACGACTACGTCATCGTCAACGACGACCTGCAGCGCGCCTATGGCGGGCTCAAGGCCATCGTCGGTGCGGAGCGGCTGCGCCGCGAGCGCCTGTCGGGCCTCGCCGCCTTCATTGCGACGCTGCAGGCGGGCCTGTAGGTCGGGCGACGGCTAACCCGGTCAGCCCGCTGGAACTTTGGACCCGGGCACGGTCATTGCGTCCAGCCCCCGCGCCAGCGCCACGAAGCCGGCCACGTCGATCTCTTCCGCCCGCGCCGTCGGGTCGAGGCCGGCGCCGGCGATCAGGGCGGCGGTGTCCACGCTGAGGCTCTTGAGGCTCTGGCGCAGCATCTTGCGGCGCTGGCCGAAGCCCGCCGCCGTCACTCGCGACAGCGCCGCGCCTCGGCAGGGCAGGGGCGTCGCGATCGGTTCCAGATGGACGACGGACGATGTCACGCTCGGGGGCGGCGTGAACGCCCGCGGTGAGATGTCGAAGAGGATGCGGGCGCGGCAGCGCCAGCCGGCGAGCACCGCGAGGCGTCCATAGGCGGGATCGCCGACCGAGGCGACGATCCGCTGCGCCACTTCCTTCTGGAACATCAGCGTCAGCGAGCGCCACCACGGCGGCCACGGCTCCGTCTCGATCCAGCGGACGAGCAGCGCGGTCCCGATGTTGTAGGGCAGGTTGGCGACGACGCGGGCGGGGCCTCCCGCGAGGGCTGCGTCGTCCACCGTCAGGGCGTCGGCCTCGACGACTTCCAGGCGACCGGGATAGTGGGCGGCGATCTCGGCGAGGGCGCCAAGGCAGCGCTGATCACGCTCGATGGCGACGACGCGCCGGGCCCCGCAGGCGAGCAGCGCGCGCGTCAGGCCGCCGGGGCCAGGGCCCACCTCGACGACTGTCACGTCGTCGAGTGGCCCCGCCGAGCGGGCGATCCGGGCGGTCAGGTTGAGATCGAGAAGGAAGTTCTGGCCGAGGGATTTGCGGGCCGACAGATCGTGTGCCCGGATGACGTCGCGCAGCGGCGGAAGCTCGTCGATCGCCATCCGCCCCTACCGTCCCGGTCCCTCGGTGGCGGGCGCCGCCGCGCCGCCGGGCTCACTTGTACTCGATGACCGCGTTGCGCTTCAGGTCGCGCAGGTAGCGACGGGACATCAGTTCGCCCTGCTCATCGAGCAGTTCCCCCTCGATGGCGGCGCGCGCCGCCGCGTCGCTCTGCAGCACGCGCTTGTTACAGAGTGCCACCATCTCGACGCCGTTGCCCGTGCGTTGCGGTGCCGTCAGACGTCCCACCGCCAGCTCGTCGAGCATCTTGACGTTCTCATCCGACAAGTCGGACTGCATCCGGCGACCGAGCGGCTTGATGACGACGCCCTGCAGGCCCTTGGCGAAGGCGAGGCCCTCGGCGCAAGAGGTGAAGCGGCCGCGCAGCTGCTCGGCCTCCTTCTGCTTCTGCGCCGCCACGCTGGCCGCGGCGTTCGCCGGGACGACGAAGATCACCTGGCTCAGCTCGTATTCGGTCGTCGTCGCCTTTTCCTTGTCCTTGCCGGGCTCGACCTTGTCCTGCAGGGCGGCGATGACGTCCTGTTCCGAGACGGCAACGGTCGCCCGGAACTTCTCCCGCACGACCTTGCTCCAGGCGATCTGGGCGCGGATGCGGTCCTTGAACGTCTTGGCGTCGACGCCGCCGGAGCGCAGGCCCTTCGTCAGCTGGTCGGGCGACATCTTCAGGCGTGAGGCGATGCCGGCATAGGCCTCGTTCACCTCCTCGTCGGAGACGATGATGCCGCGCTTGCGCGCCTCGGCGAGCTGCAGCTTCTCGTCGATGAGCTCGTCGGTCGCGACCTTCGTGGCGTTCGGAATGCGCTGCGTCATCTGGATGAACTTCGCCCGCTGGGCGATCTCGTAGTTGGTGATCGGCTGGTTACCGACGACGACCTTGATGGCGGTCTGCGCCTGTACCTGCGCGGGTCCGCAGATGGTCGCGATACCCAGTCCGATGGCGAGGAGTGTCCTGGCGAGCTTCATGTCGTCTTCCGGGCCCCTGGCGCCGACCGTCCGGGCGCTCTCCTCCGAACCGCTGCAGCGGTGATATGGCGAAAGGATGACCCGGCGGCCGACGGGATCAATCGTCGGCCGAGATGCCGCTCGACAGGTCGAGATCGCCGATCGTGCGGAACCCGAAGCGCAGGAACACCGTCCGGTCGACCGCGAGCCCCGTCGCACCAGACCGGTCCTCCGCATAGGCGAGCGACAGCGAGAAGCTGTCGTCGTCGAAGGCGAGGCCGTAGCCGTTGGCGACGACGTTGTCCTGCTCGAGGTCGTAGCGGATCGTCCCGAAGACGCGCCAGTCGCGCAGCACGCGCAGGGCGGCCGAACTCTGCACTTCCTGGCGGTCGTCGCGGATGCCCAGGCCGGGCTGCCGGCCGAGATAGGCGTAGACAACCTGCGCGGTGATCGGCCCGGTCACGCCCGTCGCGGCGACTTCGGCGCGCTTCAGGGCGAAGTCGTTGTTGTCGAAGCGCGCACGTGTGCCGACGCGCAGCCCCGCCTGCGAATCGGCCGAGAGCCGGGCGACATAGTCCGACGCGTCGGTCTGCAGACCCGACGAGGCGGTGGAGTTGAGGATGTCGGCGGTGGAAAACGAGTTGCGGCCGGCGAGCTGGAACGACTTGCCGAACAGCGCCGAAATGGAGCCGCCGGAGTTGCCCTGCAGCGTGTAGACGAGGCCGACGTTGGCGCGCGTGCCGCCCTCGACGCGGTCGAAGCCGGTGAACTTGTCCCACTCGAACAGCGAGGTGTCGTCGAAGACGATGCTCTGCGCGTCCTCGTTGGGCAGCTCGCCGATAGACGTCTCGTCCGGACGGGCGATCACCTGGGCGACCGGCTCGAACACCTGGGTGCCCCAGTCGGCGGCGAACATCCACGGGTACCGATACTCGATGCCGACCATCGGCATCGCGCGTCCGACGAAATCCTCGTCCCTGAGCGGCTTAACGGCGTTGTCGGCCGAGGCGAGGAAGAACGCGTCGCCGCGCAAGCCGGCGAACGGCGTGATCACCTGGCCGATCGGGTCGATGAACTGCTTGCGCCAGGAGACGTCGGCGGTGGCGCGCGTGAACGAGCCTTCGACGCCGCGGAAGCGCGTGATGTTGCCCGGCGCCAGGAAGGCGTCGGTCGTGGTGCGCGACAGCGAGGTGAGGTTGGTCGTCCAGGCGAACTCGCCGCCGGCCACCGGGTTCTCGGCGATGCCACGGTAGTCGAGCACCGGGTGGACGATCGGCTGCTTCTCCTGCTGCTCGAGGCCGGGCGCGGAGAAGGGCGGCGGCGGCGCGTAGCCCGGCTCCACCAGCAGGGTGTTCTGCTGGTAGACTCGGAAGGCGAAGCCGCGCAGATCGAAGTAGTTGCGCTCGCCGAGCCCGTTCAGGAACACCGTCGAGACGGCCTCGTCCTGGCCGCTGCCCTGGCGCTTGTAGTCCTTCACGAAGGTCGGGTCGGTGGTCCAGGTGAGGTCCCAGCCCCAGCTCCAGCGCGGGTTGAGCCAGAACTTGCCCTCGGTCTCGATGGAGCCGCGGACGTCACGGTCGCCGTCGGTGTTGCGGAAGGCGTTCGGGTCGGCCTGATAGATGCCGGTGCCGCGCACCATGTAGCTGCCGGTGACGAACCTCTGGCGCCACTCGCCCGAGATCAGCGCGCCCTGGCGCGAGAGCGGCGTCACGATCGCGGTGAAGTCGTAGTTCGGCGCCAGCGCCCAAAAGTAGGGGAGGGCCACGCCGAGGCCGAGCTGCTCGGAATAGATCGTCGACGGCGCGAGGAAGCCCGACTTGCGGCGCACCGTCGGATCGGGATGCGACATCCACGGCAGCCAGGCGACGGGCACGCCGAGGAACTCCAGGTAGGGGTCCTCGTAATAGACCGTCTGCTCGTCCTTCTTGTGGATGATGCGGCGGGCCTTGATCTGCCAGAGCGGCTTCTTCGTCGGGTCGACGAGGCAGGAGGCGCAGGCGGAATAGACGCCCTTCTCGAAGATGATCGTGTCGCCGTTGGTGCGGGTGGCGCTCTCCGCGGCGAAGCGGGTGCGCTCGATGGTGTCGACGCGCAGCGACGTGACGAAGCCGTTGCGGAAGTCGTCGGTGAGATCCATCGCGGTGGCGGTGACCACCGCACCGTCCGGCTCGGTCAACTGCACGCCGTCCTCGGCGCGTAGACGGTTGGTCTTGCGGTCGAGGGTCACCCGGCCGGCGATCAGCGTGTAGCCCTGATAGTAGATCTCGACGTTGCCGACGGCCGACACCGTGTCGACCTGGGTGTCGTAGACGAGCTCGTCGGCCTGCAGAAGCATCCGGGCGTTGGGGTCCGGGTCGAAGCCGAGGGCGCCGGACGCGTCGCGCATCGCCGGCGACGACTCGGGCTTGCCAGTCACCTTCGGCTTCTGCGTCTTCTGCACGGTCGTGGTGGCGGGCTCGGGCGTCTGGGCCGACAGTCCGGAGGCTCCGCCGAGCGTCAGGCACAGCAAGGCCGTCGCGGCAACGGCGCTTGCGGCGACCGTGCTGCCAACATGGTGGCGACCAAGCGACCCTGCGGCCCGGGGCCGACTCATCCGTCCTCCAGATTGAGCAGGATAGTCGCGCCGAGGAGCGCCGCGACGACCCCGGGAGACCATGCGGAAATGGTTGGCGGAACGAGGCCGACTCCCCCGAGATCGCGCGCGACCTCCGTCGCGACATAAAGCACGAAGCCGGCGGCCACGCCACTTGCCACGAGGCGCCCCGTCCCGCCGAAGCGCGCCCCTCGCAGGGATACCGTCGCGGCGATCAGCACCATCGCGCCGAGCAGCAGCGGCAGCGCGATAAGAGACTGGAACTGCAGGCGGTAGGGGTAAACCGACAGCCCGGCGCGGGCCGCCCGGTCGATCAGTGTCGGCAGCCGCCAGAAGGACACCGCGTCGGCTTGGCCGAGCGTCTCGAGGATCTCCGCCGGCTGCAGGTCCGTCGGCACGAGGAAGCTGTCATGCACGTGCGGCTCGGCGTCGATGGCGTAGACGGTGGCGTTGGTGAGCCGCCAGTGGTCCGGCTCGAGGCGCGCCGATTCGGCCTCGATTCGTTCGGCGAAGCCACCGCCCTGGTCGAACGAGAAGACGGTGACGCCGTAGAGATCGACACCCTCCTCGCGGATCTGGCGGGCGTGGATGATGGTGTCGCCGTCGACGCCGCGCTGGCGCAGCCAAAGGTCCTTCGCCGTCTGGGTGACCAGCACCTGCTCGCGCCCGAGCAGGACGACGCCGAGCTCGTCGGCCTTCTGACGCAGCCAGGCACCCGCCGGGTTGAGCAGCGTCGTGACCGCGATCCCGAGCACCACGGCGACGGCGACCGGCGGCACCAGGAACTGCCACACCGAGACGCCGGCGGAGCGGATCACCACCAGCTCCGAGCGCCGCGCCAGCCCGACGAACGCCCCGATCGAGCCGAACAGAGCGGCGAACGGCCACAGCCGTTCCGACAGCGACGGCGTGCGCAGCAGCGACATCGCCAGCGCGCGGCCGACGGAAAAGCCGTCGCGTTCGCCGGCGCGCCGCACAAGTTCGAAGAAGTCGACGACGAAGATGAGGAGCGCACCGACCACGAGCACGCCGAGGATCCAGCGGGCGAAGCGTCCCGCGAGGTAGCCGGAGAGGGTGCGGCCGACCACCGTCATGCCCCCTTCGGCAGGCGCGGGAGACGCCGCACGAGCCCGTCGACGAGGTCACCGATGGCATCGACGAGACGGGCGAGGGGGGCCGGCAGCGCCACCCGGCGGTCGGACAGCAGGATGGCGAGCGAGCCGACGATCGCTACCAGCGGCACCGCATAGACCCCCACCGCCGCCACCGGGAAGCGCACCGCCAGCGTGCCCGCCCCGAAGCCCGCGAGCCGCGCCAGCACCACGGCGGCGATGGCGCCGAGGATCGCCATCGACCGTCCCTGCCGCGAGGTCCGCGGCTCGCCGAGGAACAGGAACACCAGGAGGGCGAAGGCGACGGGATAGAGCGGCTGCGACAGGCGGTCGTGCAGCTCTGCATGGAAGCGGCCGCGGTTCTGCTGGACGTAGGGGTCGGCCTCGTCGAGCGACAGCAGCTCGAAGATGGTGCGCTCGCTTGGCCGGTAGACCGGGGCGCTCTCCTCCGGCATCAGGTTCGACAGGTCGAAGGCATAGGCGTCGAAGCGGACGATCGACAGGCTGCCGTCCTTGCGGATGCGCCGCTGGATCGTACCGTTCGACATGACGAGCAGCGTCCGGTCGAGCGCCTCGACGATGTGGCCGCCGTTCGCGAGGTAGGTCATCGACCGGTCCGCGTCGCGCTCGTCGTCGAGCACGATGCCGCTGACGCCGCCGTCGGCGCCGCGGTCGCGGATGTGGAAGGTCAGACCGTCGTCGATCTCGATGAAACGCCCCGGCCGGATGATCGACGCGACGAGGTCGATACGAACCTGCGTGAGCGCCTCGCGGACCTGCTTCAGTCCGACCGGCGCCGCCCAGAACGTCAGGAAGGCGGCGAGCGCGCCGACGGCGACGCCGATCGCGAGAATCGGCTTCAGCGTCCGCCAGCGCGAGGCGCCCGAGGCCTGCATGACGACGAGTTCGCTGTCGGCGTTGAGCGAGGCGAGCGTGACGATCGCCGCGATCACGACGGCGAACGGCGCGATCAGCAACACGAGGAAGGGCAGCGCGAGCCCGGTGATGGCGAGAAACGCGCCGATCGCCTGGCCCTTCGCCGTGACGAGGTCCAGCTGGCGCAGCGCCTGGGTCACCCAGACGACGCCGGTCAGAACCGTGAGCGTCGCCAGGAAGGCCACCAGGGCGCGCCGGAAGATGTAGCGCTCGATCAGTCCCATCAGACCATCCTTGGGCAGACGACAGATACTCCGTCGTGTCGGGGGCGGCAACGCACCCCGGCGGTGCGAGCCGCTCGCGGGACTCGATCGGCGGCCCGGCGTGGCGCAGATGTCGCGTCTTGGTTAAGGGATGGTATCGGTCGCGCCCCGCCGCCCTTGCTGCGGCGGGGCCGGCGCGCCATCCTCTGCCCGACCTTCGAGGTGCCCCAAGCCTCGCACGCCGCTTCTCAAGGAGTTTCGATGACGTCGCTCAGCTTCGACTTCACAGCGCCGGCGACCCCGACGACCCGATCCGCGGTTCTCGTGACCGGAGCCGACGGTGCCCTCGGCTCGGCGGGCGACACGCTCGACAAGGCCGGTGCCGGCATCATCCGCCGCGCCGTCGCCGCCGCCCGCTTCAAGGGCAAGCTGTTCAGCGGCCTCGATCTCGTCGCGCCCTCCGGCCTCGATCTCGACCGTCTCTCCCTCGTCGGCCTCGGGGCCGCCGGTGAGCTCAAGGAGAGCGACTGGGTGCGCCTCGGCGGGGCCGTCATGGGCCGCGTGGCCGAGGGCAAGGGCGATGCCGCCACCATCGTCCTCGAGCTGCCCCAGGGCGCCGTCGCGCCAGAGCAGGCCGCCGACGTCGCCCTCGGCATGATGCTGCGCTCCTATTCCTTCGACCGCTACAAGTCGAAGAAGGCCGACGACGACGAGGCGACCAAAGACATCGCGCTGACCGTGATGGTCGGCGACGACGCCAGGGCCAAGGCGGCCTGGGCGTCGCGCAAGGCGATCGCCGACGGCGTCAAGCTCGCCCGCGACCTCGTCAACGAGCCGCCGAACGTCCTCGGCCCCGTCGAGTTCGCCGACCGCGCGCTGCAACTCTCCGAACTCGGCATCGGCGTCGAGGTGCTCGGCGAGGCCGAACTCGCGGCCCTCGGCATGCGGGCGCTCCTCGGTGTCGCCCAGGGCTCGCCGCGGCCGCCCCGCCTCGTCGTCCTGACGTGGAACGGTGGCGACGAGGGCGCGAAGCCCGTGATGTTCGTCGGCAAGGGCGTCGTCTTCGACACCGGCGGCATCTCGATCAAGCCGGCCGCCGGCATGGAGGACATGAAGGGCGACATGGCCGGTGCCGCCGCCGTGTTCGGCGTCATGGCGGCGCTCGCCGGCCGCAAGGCCAAGGTGAACGCCGTCGGCATCCTCGGCATCGTCGAGAACATGCCGGACGGCAATGCCCAGCGGCCGGGCGACATCGTCGCTGCCCGCAACGGCACCACCATCGAGATCATCAACACCGACGCCGAAGGCCGGCTCGTGCTGGCCGACGCGCTGCACTACGCGATCGAGCGCTTCGAGCCGCGCTTCGTCGTCGACCTCGCGACCCTGACCGGCGCCATCATCGTGGCGCTCGGCAACCATCACGCCGGGCTGTTCTCCAACGACGACACCCTGTCGGCGCAGCTCTCGTCGGCGGGGCAGGCGACGGGTGAACTCGTCTGGCGGATGCCGCTCGGCGCGGACTACGACAAGCTGATCGAATCGAAGGTCGCCGACATCAAGAACACCGGCGGCCGCTACGGCGGCTCGATCACCGCGGCGCAGTTCCTGAAGCGTTTCGTCGGCGAGACGCCTTGGGCCCATCTCGACATCGCCGGCACCGCCATGGGCTCGCCGCAGACGGAGATCAACTGGTCGTGGAGCTCCGGGTTCGGCGTGCGTCTCCTCGACCGCCTCGTCGCCGATCACTACGAGGGCTAGCCGCGCAAAGCCCGGCTCGGCGGTTGTGTCGTCATCGCGCGCGTCTATAGTCGCGCGCGGTGGCGACATCGACGCGGGGTTGATCTGATGAGAGTGTGGAAATTCGCGGCTTTCGCCGCCACGGCGGCGTTCGCCTCGCAGCTTTCGGCGGCACCCGCGTCGGCGGAGACCGTGACGCTGTTCGGGCGCGTCGCCTCTGGCGCCGTGGCGATCACCGGCTCGACGGTGAAGGTCTATTCGGCCGGCAAGGGCTCGCCGACGCTGCTCGCCTCCGGCTCCACGAACGCCGTGGGCAACTTCCGGCTGCAGTACGAGTCGCCCGGCGCACCCGCCGTGGTCTACGTCGTCGCCGACGGCGGCGCGACCGGCGGCGCGGCGAACAACGGTGCCATCCGGCTCGCGAGCGTCGTCGCCGGCCCGCCGCGCTTCCTCGAGGTCAACGAGCTCTCGACGGTGGCGACGGCCTACGTCTTCGCGCAGTTCCTCGACGGCAAGAAACTGTCCGGTCCGGCCCCGGGCCTGCCGAACGCCGGGGCGATGTTCTTCAACCTCGTCACGTCCGAGGGAGAGCCGGCCCCCACCCTGGCGCTGCCGCCGAACGGCTCGAAGACCGAGGCCCTCGCGACGCTCAACTCGCTGGCGGACATCCTCTCCGGCTGCGTCCGCGACGCTGCCGACTGCGCTGCCCTCTTCGAGGCGGCGACGCGGCCGGGTGCCGCCGCGCCGACGAACACGCTGGCGGCGGTGCAGTCGATCGCGCTGTCGCCCGGTGCCGCCGCCGCCGACGTCTTCGCGCTCGTGCCCGCCAAGACGCCCTACAAGCCCATCCTGACGCAGGCGCCGGTCGCCTGGACGATCGCCCTGAAGTTCACCGCCGGCGGCTTCGACGGCCCGGGCGCGATGGCGTTCGACGCCGACGCCAACATCTGGGTGACCAACAATTTCATGCCGCCGGACACCACGGCGGGCAAGCAACTGACCGTCCTCGACCCCATCGGCCGGCCGATGTTCGGCAGTCCGGTCGTCGGCGGCGGCGTCGACGGCTCGGGCTGGGGCATCGCGGTCGCCCAGGACGGCAAGGTCTGGGTCGGCAACTATGCCGGCGGCTCGATGTCGCTGTTCAACCGCCTCGGCAAGCCGCTGTCAAAGACCGCCTTCGCCACCGACGTCCTTGACGGCACGCAGGGCGTCACCGTCGACTTCGAGGGCAACGTCTGGGCCTCGAGCAATAAGGAAGACCACGTCGTCCGCTTCAAGGGCGGCGACCGCTCCAAGACGAAGGTGGTGAGCGCCGGCGGCATCGAGAAGCCGTTCGCCATCGTCGTCGATCTCGACGGCAACCTGTGGATCGCCAACGCCGGCAAGCAGGGCAGCGTCTCCAAGATCAGCCCGAACGGCACGGCGCTCGGCGCCTCGCCGTTCAAGTTCGGCAACAAGTCCTCGCCGAAGGGGATCGCCGTCGACCGCGGCGGCAACGTCTGGGTCGCCGACTTCCTGCGCGACGGCGTCTGGGTTCTCGACAGGAAGGGCGACTTCGTCTTCGACGAGCCGATCTCGGTGTCGAGCCTCGACGGCGCCTGGGGCCTCGCGCTCGACGGCAACGAGAACGTCTGGGTCGTCAGCTTCCTGTTGAAGCGGCTGAACCTCATCTGCGGCCGCAACACCGAGACCTGCCCGCCCGGATCGAAGATGGGCGACATCATCTCGCCGAAGGGCGGCTACCGCAGCGAGGCGTTCCAGCATCTGACCGGCGTCTCGGTCGATCCCTCGGGCAACCTGTGGGTCGCCAACAACTGGAAGACGCTCGACCCGATCGCCGGCGGCGACGGGCTCGTCGCCCTCATCGGTGCCGCGGCGCCGGTGAAGACGCCGCTGCTCGGCCCGCCGCAGAAGCCCTGAGCAGCCAGGGACGGAGGCTTCCGTGACCGAGGTGCTGTTCTACCATCTCGACCGGCAGCCGCTGGAGCGCGTGCTGCCGGCCCTGCTCGAGAAATGTCTCGAGCGGGGCTGGCGCACGGTGGTGCAGGCGGGCTCCGTCGAGCGCCGCGACGCGCTCGATGCGCACCTGTGGACCTATGCCGACGACGCCTTCCTGCCGCACGGCACGGCCCGCGACGGGCCGGGCGACCTGCAGCCGGTGTTCCTGACGGACGGGCACGACACCCCGAACGGCGCCACCGTGCGGTTCCTGGTCGACGGCGCCGAGCCCGGCGACTTCGCCCCCTTCGAGCGGGTGGTCTACCTGTTCGACGGCGGCGACGAGGAGGCGCTGGCGGAGGCGCGGCTGCGCTGGAAACAGGCGAAGGCCGAGGGCTACGCGGTGACCTACTGGAAGCAGTCGTCGTCCGGCCGCTGGGAGAAGGCGGCGTGAGCCGGCCGTCCCGCCCCGACCGCGCCGGCTTCCATCGCTTCGCCACCATCCAGACGCGGTGGGAGGACAACGACGTCTATGGCCACGTCAACAACGTCGTCTACTACTCGTTCTTCGACACCGCGGTGAACCGCTACCTGATCGAGGCCGGAGCCCTCGACATCGAGGCCGGCGCCGTCATCGGCCTCGTGGTCGAGACGCAGTGCCGCTACCACGCGCCGCTCGCCTTTCCCGACGTCCTCGATGTGGGCATCCGCGTCGCCCGCATCGGCACCTCCTCGGTGCGCTACGAGGTCGGCGTGTTCCGGCAGGGCGGCGAGGACGCGGCGGCCGCCGACGGCCACTTCGTGCACGTCTACGTCGACCGCAACACGCGCCGCCCGGTGCCGCTGCCGGCCGCCCTCCGCGCCGCCCTCGACGCCATCCACGTCTGAGCCGCTACCAGAGGCCGAACCACCAGGCGGCGATCCCGAGGAACAGCGAGAAGCCGACGACGTCGGTCACCGTCGTCAGAAACACGCCGGAGGCGACCGCAGGGTCGATCTTGCGGGCGTTCAGCGTCAGCGGAATGAGCACGCCGAACAGGCCGGCGACGACGATGTTGCCGACGAGGGCCGCGGCGATGACGCAGCCGAGCTCCCAGTTGAGAAACCATGCGCCGGCGACGCCGCCGACCAGCGCCGCCAGGACAACGCCGTTGAGGAGCCCGACGAGAAGCTCGCGGCGGATGATCCGGCCGGCGTTGCGGCGGCTGATCTCGCGGGTGGCGAGCGCGCGCACGGTCACGGTCATCGCCTGAGTGCCGGCGTTGCCGCCCATCGAGGCGACGATCGGCATCAGCACGGCGAGCGCCACCATTTGCTCGATGGTGCCGTCGAAAATGCCGATGACGGACGCAGCCAGGAACGCCGTGACGGTGTTCACCATCAGCCAGGGCAGGCGGCTGCGCGCGGTATAGGCGACGGTATCGGAGAGTTCCTCGTCGCCGACGCCGGCCATGGCGCGGATGTCCTCCTCGGCCTCCTCCTCGATGACGTCGACGATGTCGTCGACCGTCAGCATGCCGACGAGCCGCTCGGCTTCGTCGACCACGGCCACCGAGACGAGATTGTAGCGCTTGAACAGCCGCGCCACGTCCTCCTGGTCGTCGGTGGCGCGGACGATCTGCTGTTCCTCGTGCATCACCTCAGAGATCTTCGTCGGCCGCTTCGCCTTCAGCAGGCGATCGAGGGGCACGGTTCCGATCAGCCGGAACGTCGGATCGACCACGAAGATCTCGTAGAACGTCTCCGGCAGGTCGTCGTCCTCGCGCAGGAAGTCGATCGTCTGGCCGACCGTCCAGAACGGCGGCACCGCGACGAAGTCGGTCTGCATCCGCCGTCCAGCGGTCTCCTCGGGATAGTCGAGCGCGCGGGCGAGGCGGAGCCGCTCCGGCACCGACATCTGTTCGAGGATCGCCTGCTTGTCCTCTTCATCGAGGTCTTCGAGCAGGTAGACGGCGTCGTCCGAATCGAGGTCGCGCACGCCGTCGGCGACGACCTGCGGCGACAGCGCCTCGAGGAGGCGCACGCGCACCGTCTCGTCGATCTCGGTGAGCGCGGTGAAGTCGAAGTCATCGCCGAGCAGCCGGACGAGTTGCGGCTGTTCTTCAGGCGAGAGGACGCCGAGAAGTTCGCCGAGGTCGGCTTCGTGCAGATCGCCGGCGAGGTAACGAAGCCGCTCGACGTCGGACGCCTCGATCGCGTCCTCGACGGCGGCGACGAATCGCGGATCGAGCCCGCCCTCGGCGTCGCGCACCGGCAGGTCCGTCTCGGGCTCAACGAAGGGGGCGTCGTGTTCGGACATGGGAGGCTTCCGCGGGCGCCGGTTCGCCTGCATAAAGGCTTACGGGCCCGCGCGATACCGCCCGTCGCGCCGCCCCTCGTGGCGTCAGGTCAAGGGCGCCGCGATGGGCGGGATCGCGTAGCGCCGGCGCAATTCGTCGAGATCGACCGGCGCCGCCGCCCAGAAGTCCCAGCCCGGCGCGAACAGGTCGACGTTGATCGCCGCTCCCCGCTGCCAGGCATCGAAGAAGGGTGCCGGATGCAGCCCGCCGATCGCTGATTTTGCAACGTCGTTGAACTTGATGTTCAGGTGCCAGCTAAAGATCACCGGCAGCACGTGCGCGGCCATTGCGTTGCGCGGATGCATCGACGCCGTGAAGGTCGAGGTCAGGATCTCGCCGGCCGGCTTGGTATCGTAGCCCGCCAGCACATGGGCCGAATCGTGCGGAACGCTGAACTCGGCGTTGAGCCCGTTCGGCTCGCCGGGGAAGTTGTAGCCGTTCTCGCGGAAGTGCGTGAAGAAGCGATGGCCGAAGGTCGTCTCCGGCAGGTGCTCGAGCGCCAGGAACCGCGCCGCGAGCGCCGGATTGGCGTCTTCGCCGCGATAGGGCAGGGCCCAGGCGCCGACGTCGTTGGTGGTGTCGCCCGTCCACGGCTTGCCGGTGACGCTTTCCATGTTCTCGCGCACCATGTGCGCCATCGCCTCCTTCAGGTGGCCGTGCGCGGCCTCGGCGAGATCGGCGACATAGTCCTCGTGGATGTCGAGGGCGGCGGCGAGGCCCACCACTGCCTCGAGCTTCAGTGCATCGAGCACGCCGTCGACCAGCGCCATCACCGTGGCGAGACGCACCGCTTCGCTCGCGACCTCCGACCCGGGGGTGAGGACGGCGGCGACCTCGGCCGCCGTCGGGGACCGGAGGGTTTCGTAGTCGGGCTGCGGAGCGTCGAGCATGATCGTCGCCGCCGCCGCGATGGTGGTGCGATCGACCTCGGTCGCCACGCCAGGACCGTGGGTCGTCGCGATCCCCTTCAGGATGCCCAGGATCACGGTCTTCTGTTCGCTCGTCGCCGTCACACGCACGGTCGGTCCTCCCCCGAAACGGACTGTCTGCCGCATCGATGATGCCGTGGCGAGGCCGGCCTGAAAACCACTCGCGTCGCCCAACGCGCGGCCATGCTTTCGACGTCGGCCGCGTCTAGTCAGTGCCTGCGGTTTGTGGCCGCCTCGGGGAGCGATGATGACTGGACCGCGCCGCCTTTGTCCTGGTCTCGCGATGCTCTGCCTCCTCTGCCTCGTCGTCTCGGGCGCCGGCTGGCCGGGGACCGGCGACGCGCGCGCAGCCGACGGGTCGCAGCCGAAGATGGTCGACCTGGTGTGCGCGAAGGCGCGTGACCTGTCGGCCTACCGCAGCAAGAGCCTGGCTTTGCTCGTGCCCGGGACGGACGGCTTCCTGTTCCGCAGCCGCATCGACATGCGCGACTACGGCCCCCTGAAGAGCGGGCCGAAGAAGGAACTCCTGAAGGTCGTCGCCGCCCTGCGCGAGCGCGGCACGGAGATCGTGCTCGTCGTGCCGCCGCCGCGACCGGTCGCCGACCGGTCCCGCCTGATCGAGGCGGAGGCCGCGGCGCAGGGCTACGACGTCGCCGCCGCTGAGGCGGGCTACACGGCGATGCTCGCGGACCTGCGGGCGGACGGCGTCCTCGTCGCCGACGTCCTCGGCCACGCCCGCGCGCACCTCGGCGCCGACGAGCCGTTCTATCTGCGCCGTGACATCCACTGGTCGTCCGACGGTGCCCGCATCGCCGCCGAGGCGGCGGCGGAGACCATCGCCGCGCTGCCGCTCGCGGCCGCCCTCGACCGAGCCGCTTTCACGACGGCGACGCGGGACGTGGGCGACGCCGACGAGAAGCTCGGCGAGGCGCTGGAGACGCTCTGCGATGTGACGGTCCCGCCCGAGCAGGAGACGTTCTACCGCACCACCGAGGCCGACGCCGAGGCGGGCCTGTTCGGCGAACGCGCGCCGCAGGTGGTCCTCGTCGGCACGAGCTTCAGCCACCGCGGCGACGACGATCCGAACTTCTCGGGCTTCCTGCAGCAGGCGCTGTCGACGAGCGTCCTCAACGCCTCGGAGGAGGGCGGCGGCTTCGAGGGCTCGATGGCTGCCTACCTGCGCTCGGACACCTTCCGTGAGGCGCCGCCGAGGGTGATCGTCTGGGAGTTCCCGCCTTACGAGCGCCCCGATGTCGACGACGGCAAGCCCGTGCGCATCGTCCGCTCGGCCTTGAAGAAGGCCCTCGCCGGAGACTGAGGCCGCCTCCCCGGATCGGCCGTCAGGCGTTTCCGCCCTGGCCGGCCAGCGCTTCCATGGTCAGGCGGCGCCGGATCTCGTCCTGGCGCTCCCGCACCATTCCGGGAATGAGGAAGGCGTCGACCAGGAGCCAGATGAAGCCGATGACGATGAAGAACGTCAGGATCTGCAGGATCGCCGATCCCGGGCGACGCAGATAGAAGCGATGAGCGGACAACAGCCCGAGGAAGAACCACATCAGGTAGGCGACGGCTTGGCTCGGGCCGTCGTTACTGACCCGCATCTCGATCAGAGTGCGGTCCTGCACCGTGAGTCCCATCGATCTATCCCCCTGCCGGCCGATAGGCCCCGCCATCCGAAACTAGGTCGAAACCGGGGCGCCCGCCACGCGCGCGCGGGCGCAAAGA